>JAUVBI010000207.1 GCA_030591305.1 Pseudomonadota bacterium | reverse complement strand
CGTCAAATGGCCATTGAATTTGCCCGCCGTGGCTATAATCTGGCAATTTCTGCTCGTCGCGAAGCCATGCTCAATGCGTTGCGCGATGAAATTAAGACCTTTAGCGATGTACGTGTCGAAGTGTACCCTTTGGATGTTTCCGATGTGGCTGCTGTACAGGAAACTCTGCCGCATGCCGCCAAAGATTTTGGCAAACTTGACATAGTCATTGCCAATGCCGGCCTAGGCATTTATCAGAAGGTCGGCACAGGGGATTTCAACAATATGAAAAATATGATTGATGTCAATGTTACCGGAGCCCTGGCAACTATTGACACAGCGGTACGTATTTTTAAACAGCAGGGTTTTGGGCAGATAGTTGGCCTTGCTTCCGTTGCCGCCGTCCGCGGCTTGCCAGCAACAAACGGTTATAGTGCCTCCAAAGCGGCCTTAAGAACGTACTTGGACTCCCTGCGTGCTGAACTATGGAATGAAGAAATAACAGTAACTACGTTATCTCCCGGCTATATTGACACCCCCATGAACAGTGATGTTGACAATCGGCCCTTTGTTATTTCCGCTGAAAAGGGCGGTAAATTACTGGTGGACAACATCCTCAAGAAAGTCAAACATGCCTACGTACCTTCCATGCCTTGGGCGCTGCTCGCACCCATATTAAGTAAGCTGCCTGATTTTATAGCCGCCAAACAAAATATGGAGTAACACTATATTTTCTTTAGCCTGGACTAATAGCGATCCAGCAGTGAAGCATAGTGACGTGTTATCAGGTGCAGGGTGGCTTTTGGTGAAATACGCTTCATGAGTTGCATCAATTTGGCGTCGCGACCGATAAACAAATATGACTTCTTTGCTTTGACCGCTTTTACGATGCAGGTAGCTGCCTGTTCTGGGCTTGTTATTGCAAACTTGTCAAAACCTTTTTTCATCGACTCATCGGCACCAATAGCATTGTTGGCTATATTGGTACGAATTCCACCGGGATGGATACTGAGCACCTGTACCGAGGTGTCGTGTAGTTCCATCATCAGGGTTTCGCTCAAACCGTATACCGCATATTTGGACATATTATAGGGCCCGCCATTAATGAACGGGACCATACCGTTGATACTGGATACGTTCGCCAGTACCGCCTCCGGGCGCTTCTTCAGATGGGGCAGAAATGCTCTGCAGCCATAGACAACACCCCACATATTGACGTTGATAACTCTTTCAAAAGACTCATAGGACACCTTATCCAAAGGGCCTGGGGCACTGAGAGCGGCATTGTTAATAAGTATGTCCACTTGCCCGAATTTTGATAGCACGGAGTCGGCGAATTGTTCGGTAGCTTCGCGGTCGGAGGCGTCGACGATAAATGTCGCAACGCGTTTTTCGTCCAAATTCAGTTGTGTCAGTGTTTCCGCCAGGCCTGTTTTATTTATATCCGACAGGGTAAGGCGCGAGTTCTCGGCTGCGAACTTGAGAGCCATCTCTCGTCCAATACCGGACCCGGCACCTGTAATCACAACCACCTTGTCTGTCAAGACTTTCATAATTCTCTCCTGTATTACGTGCAACTGTTAATTAACTGCTTTCATTGCCTGGCGAACAATATCGTCTATCTTTTGGGATTGAATGTTACATCGGCAGGGTGCATGTAAGCGTATTGATATAGGACGATGTCCTATTAGATCTGGACAGGCTGCGGGTTACGATTTCTATGCAGGACAAAGGGTTAGTGATGTTGGCCAGAAATAATACGATATCGACCGGATCGCCTATCCATAGTGAAGGGCTGCTCACCTATGATGACTTCTCCAATGAGGGGTGTTCGTCGATGAACATTCACAGTAATTGACGGGAGCGCATATGTTTAAGCTTGAACAGATACCTTCACTGCACCTGGGAGTGTCCGGACTGGATGCAGGAATGAGTGATGAAGAGAAGGCCATTCAGGACGTAGCACATCGGTTTGCTGCCGAGGTTATGCGCCCTATTGCAGCGCAACTTGACATGATGACGCCGGAACAGGTTATCGCGCCGGAATCGCCTTTGTATGACTTTATTCGGCAGTTGAAAGAGATAGGTATTTTTGACCTGGAAGCTATTGGTGCTATGGATAGTGAGCAAAAATCCCGCATCTTGCCTCTGGTCTTCGAAGAAATGGGTTGGGGTGATTCGGGCCTGACAATTCTCGCAGGTTCCACTTCCTTTCCTGCATTTGTTGCCCATGGCACGGGTGATCCAGAGCTGATCGAACAGTTTGGCAGCCGTACCGGCTGCTGGATTGCCACGCAGCCTGATCGCGGCAGTGACATCCTTGATATGGCTGGCGACCAGCTAAAACCCGGTAGCCGGCAGCACAAAGGTAATTTGAGAGCGAAAGTTGAAGGCGACCACGTAGTTCTGAATGGTCAGAGTTCCGCCTGGGTTTCGGGCGCACCTATTGCGCAAACGGCTCTGGCCTACGTGCCCTGTGACTACGGTGACGGGTTCTACAAGGACAACGGTGCAGTGCATTGTGTTGGCCTTCTGGTAGACCTGGAACAAGATGGCGTATCCAAGGGTAAGCCACTGGACAAACTGGGGCAACGCAGCCTGCCGCAGGGTGAAATATTTTTCGACAACGTGCGTGTTCCATATAAAAACATTATCGCTGGCAAGGATGCAATTGAGGCAGATTTTTTTGGTGTCCTCACTTTTGCCAATATGGAAATGGGTTGTACCTTTACCGGGGTTGCCCGGGCTGCCTATGAACACGCTCTGGCCTATTGCCATGAGCGCATACAGGGGGGTTGCCCGATCATCGAACACCAGTCTGTGAAAGTGCGCTTGTTTGATCTCTGGCAAAAAGTTGAGGCCTCGCGGGCCCTGGCGCGTCGCGTATGTCATTTCAACTACATGGGTTCCGACCCGCATGTCGTGGCCTCCATCACCTCCAAAACGTATGTGACTCGCACCAGCTTCGAGGTCGCCTCCGATGCCTTACAGCTGTTTGGAGGCAACGGCCTTACCAGGGAGTACCCCATTGAAAAACTGTTGCGTGATACACGAGCCGCGATGATTGAAGATGGCGAGAACACCATACTCAATATCAAAGCTGCCACATTGTTAAGTGAGTGGTATATGGAAAACAACCCTGTATAGCAAAGGAGAAATGCTTTATGCGCACTATAGATTTTTTTGACAGGGGCGTGAAGTTATACCCGGAAAACCTGGCTTTCGTAGAGCCTGGAGCTGAGATTACCTATCGCGAATCTGCCGAGATAACGCACCATATCGCCTCGGCCATTCGTGGGCGTGGATACATCAAGGGTACCAAGGTTGCCATACTCGCACCTAATTGCAACGCGGCCTTCCTCGCTCTCCTGGGGCTGATGCGAGCAGAGTGTGTCTGGATTCCAATCAACCCCCGCAATGCCGTCGAGGCCAATATAGATTTGCTCGACCGGTTCGAGGCCGAAGTGCTGTTCTATCACAGCCACTTCGAGAAAGAAGCGGAGCAGGTATTGCGGGAGGTCGATGGCATCAAAGAAATTGTCTGCCTCGACCGCGAAGACAGCGCCGGTACCTATCTGGACGATTGGACAGCCGATTATCGACAGGATTTCCCAGTGACCCAGGAAAATCCCGATGACATGTTCGCGCTCTTTCCCACCGGCGGCACTACGGGCGAACCCAAAGGTGTGATGATTACCCACAGAAATATCGAAACTATGTATGCCAATACCTGGCAGGCATTCACGTTTCGTGATAACTCCCGCCACCTGGTGGTCGCCCCCATGACCCATACAGCTGGCATACTGGGCTGCACCCATTTTATTCGTGGTGGCACAAACTACATGATGGCCAAGGCAGACCCAGAGGCGATTCTAAAAGCTGTGGAGGCATACCAAATCACCCACTATTTTATTCCGCCTACTGTGCTCTACATGATGCTGGCCCTGCCGAATGTACGTGACTATGACCACTCCTCCCTGCAACACCTGTTTGTAGGCGCGGCCCCGACCTCTTTAGAAAAGCTGAAAGAAGCGATTGAGGTGTTCGGGCCGGTGATGAGTGAAGGTTTCGGCCAGACCGAGGCGCCGGCGGCAATTACTGCCAAGGCACCCTGGGATTACATGGATGAAAACGGCAACATTATTGAATCCCGTCTGGCGAGTATCGGTCGTCCCGGCGCATACAACGACGTCGCTATTTTGGATGATCAGGGCAATGAGGTTTCGCGCGGTGAGCGAGGTGAAATATGTATTAAAGGCAGCCTTGTTACGCCCGGGTATTACAAAAATCCGGAGGCGACCGCAGAGGTCAGAGAATTCGGCTGGCATCATACGGGTGATATCGGTGTGATGGATGAAGAGGGCTTCATTAGCATTGTGGATCGCAAGAAGGACATGATTATCAGTGGTGGTTTCAATGTTTTTCCCAATGAAGTCGAGCAGGTACTCACCCAGCATCCGGCAGTTCAGGAGTGTGCTGTTATTGGTGTTCCGGATGAAAAGTGGGGTGAGTCAGTTAAGGCCGTTATTCAACTGAAGCCGGGACAACAGGCTACCGCAGAGGAAATCATAGCCTATGCCAAGGGGGTGCTGGGTAGCGTCAAGGCTCCTAAAACAGTGGATTTTATGGATGATCTTCCACGCAGCCCTGTTGGCAAAGTACTGAAAAAAGACTTACGTGATCGTTACTGGCAAGGGCAGCAACGTTCTATCTAGAACTAAAGGAGAATGACATGACTGACATATATATAGCTGGTATTGCGATGACGCTATTTGGTCGCCACCTGGAGCGATCCGTTGACGATCTGGCACGGGAGGCACTGGAAGCTGCCGTAGCGGATGCGGGCTGCAGCAAAGGAGACATCGGCTCGGCATTTTACGCCGGAATGACCAATGGCCCGCTACAGGGCCAGATTTCCATTCCCGGGCAGGTGGTGTTCAGTAAGATCGGTATTGAAAGCATCCCCATCTACAATGTTGAAAATGCCTGTGCGTCGGGCAGCTCGGCCTTCAACCTGGCTGTGCAAAGTCTTAAAGCGGGGACTACCGATGTGGCACTGGCGCTCGGTGCTGAAAAAATGAATATCCCGGACAAGAAAAAGGCTTTTGCAGTGTTCGAGGGGGGCTGGGATGTGTCTCGCGCCGAAGAAAACTTCCAGAGATTAATCCAGATGGGTGAGGGTGTAGACGTGCCCGAAGGATCGGAATCGAGTCAACCCTACAGCAAGTTCATGGCTATCTATGCAGCGATGTGTCGTTACCACATGAAAACCTATGGCACCACCCAGCGCCAGATTGCTGCCGTGTCTGCTAAAAATCATACGCATTCTGTACATAACCCCTTGTCACAGTTTCGCAAGCCATTCACCGTGGACGAGATTCTGGCGGCGCCGCCCATCACCTACCCGATGACATTGCCGATGTGTGCACCGGTCTCGGATGGCTCCGCGGCTGCAATAGTGTGTACGGAAGAGGGGCTAAAGCGCATCGGGGCTGATAAAAGCCGCTGCATCAAAGTTGCCGCCAGTGTGATTAGAAGCTTTAGCAATCGCCGTATGGATCAGCCCGAGTTGGGCGTTGGCCATCTGGCCGCTAACCAGGCTTACGAAATGGCGGGGCTGGGGCCGCAGGATATGCATGT
>JAUVBI010000024.1 GCA_030591305.1 Pseudomonadota bacterium | reverse complement strand
TTTTTTGATAGACCCCACATTGGTCGATAATAATCTCGCCCTGTTTGATGCCACCAGTAGCATGGATGAGTGGGGCCAGCAGACCCTGACCATCATTCCCCCACCGCCTGAAGATGAGACGGGCGAGGCGGGCGAGACGGTTGAGGGCACTGAAAGCGCCCCCAAGCTGGAGTTGGAGCAGGAGCAGGACTTGCCAGAGCCAGAGCCGGAGCAAAGCCCGGAAGAACACGAAGCGGTTCTCGAAGAGATACTGCCCACCACCCCCGCACCGTTTATTGTTCTGCCCAATGCCGAGCTGGAGTTTCACGGAAAAGCCGCCTATATGCAGAGCACGGGCCGCTACCTAACCCTGTTTCATAAAACCTGGGTGCAGGTTATAACCGACAAGAGCCGCGCCCTGCCCATTATTATCGATCGCTCCGGTGATATGGAGGAGTGGCCCCCACTACAGGGCAGCGTCAAATTTTTCCTGTCCCGCTATCTGCACATGGAAACAAACCTGTGGCTGAATACCCCGGGCCAGTATCTACCCCCGAACTGGAAGATGCCCGCGGCACCGCTGGGTCCCAAATCTTTGACGGTTATTTATCCCCCCCAGCCGGAACCCGAAATAGAGGTAGAACTGGAACCCATTGAATCGGGGGTTTTTACCGCGACAGACATCGAGCCCGTGGATGGCGTTGAGAATGACCTGTTGCAGCCTGTGGCTCCTGTATACCCCTGGAGTCACGCTGTTTTATTGCAGCAGAAACGCAAAATGCGCAGCACCGAGTTGCACTACATCGATCACCCCATGCTGGGTGTGGTGGTGAAGATAACACCGGTTGACGAAGAGGAGTTGCAGGCCAGGGCGATGGCGGAAATGGCCCTGTCTCAGGCCGAAGCGGCTCTGCCTCAGGCAGATGCTGGCGTTCTGAATAACTGAGCCAGCAAGCTGGCCACCACAGCAGCCTCACTGCGCAGAGTTTCGCGCATCATTTCCAGGGAAATTGGCTGGTCGCCCTTCCCCGCCGCAGGGTTTACCACCATGCAGAGCGAGGCATAGGCCAAGCCCATCTCCCGGGCCAGGGCCGCCTCAGGCATGCCGGTCATACCCACCACATCACAGCCATCGCGTTCCAGGCGCCGGACTTCTGCCGCACTCTCCAGGCGCGGCCCCTGAGTGACTCCATGGGTGGCAGGCGCATGGCATTGGATATTATTGGCAGCGGCAATCCGCAATAGCTCAGCGCGTAAACCCTCGTCATAGGGATGGGTAAAATCGATATGCATTAATTCATCCGCGCTGCCGTCGTCTATGCTGTGCTCCCTGCCCCAGGTGTAATCAATGATTTGGTCCGGGACGACCAGCGCACCCGTTGGCAGTTCCGCGTTGATGCCGCCCACCGCGTTAATCGCCACCACAGCGGTAACACCCAGTGACTTGAGCGCCCACATATTTGCCCGGTAGTTAATTTTGTGGGGGGGAATGGCCCGGGGAGCCCCGTGCCGTTGCAGGAAAAAAACGTTGCGCTGGTGCACCCGCCCCTCTTCTATGGGCCGGGAATGTGCACCATAGGGTGTCTCAATGGTATGGGTGGTTACCGGGGTCAGGCCTTCGAGTTGCTCAATCCCGGTGCCACCAATCACCGCAAAACAGTTCATGCATCCGGCTCCGGTGACACGTGCTCCAGCTGTACCGTGGTGGTGGGAAAGGCCACGTCGGCACCATTGGCATGCACTATTGCAAGAATTTTCAAAAGAACATCCTGCTTGATTTCGTGAAACGTCACCCACACCGTCGTTTTTGTGAAGGTGTAGACAAAGAAATCCATTGAGGAGGGGCCGAAGCTGACAAAGTTAACGATGAGAGTGCGCGAGGTGTCTATCTCCACGTGATTCTCCAGCATCTCCCTGACCTGCGCCACAATATCGGCCATTTTGTCGGCGTCCTGGTAGCGCACACCAATGGTTTCATAAATTCTTCGGTTGCGCATACGCGAGGGGTTTTCTACAGACACCTGGCTGAAAACCGCGTTGGGCACGTACAGGGGGCGCTGGTCAAAGGTACGTATGCGGGTTAAGCGCCAACCAATATCCTCAACGGTGCCCTCTATTTCCTGGTCGGGGGAGCGAATCCAGTCACCGGTGGTAAACGGCCGGTCGAGATAGATACTCAGCCCGCCGAAAAAATTTGCCAGTATGTCTTTGGCCGCAAAGCCGACAGCAATACCACCAATGCCGCCAAAGGCGAGCAGACCGGAGATGGACACTCCCACCGTTTGCAGCACCATCAGGCCGGCAATAATCCACACGGTTACGCGCAGTAACTTGGCCGTTGAGTGAACCGAGGCCTTATCTACCGATGCAGTCCGCCCCCTGCTCTCCTCCAGCATCTCCCTTTCTGCACCGCGGATAAGTCGCAGTACAAACCAGGTGAGTAAAATCACCAGGGCGGTATCGTAGGCGGGGGCCGTTTGTTGTCGCAGGTCTGCTAACTCGGGCACCAGTTCCATGCCCAGTGACAGCACAAACAGCCACAGCAGCACGCGCAGCGGCGCCTCCAGGGCCGACACCATGACATCATCCCAGCGCTGTACGCTGTCGGTGGCCACCCGGTGCATATGCCTGAGAACAGCGCCCAGTAAAAAGTGCGCGCATAGTCCGGCAAAAAGTACGCTCGCCAACACGGCCAGAGGGCCACCGCTGCCGATCCATTCACTGAGCTGTGCGCCCGCTGCCTGTAAAAATTCCACGATTGATACTTACCTTTTATGTGTGACCCGAAAAGGGGCCACCTTAGACGATTTTTTCATTTCACCACCTATCACTTAGCTGATAAACGATATATAAAGGCCAGCGAGGCCTTAAGTCAACTCTTGAAAAGCAATGCAACTGATTGATCTGCTGAGCAATGTTTTCTGTTAGTTAATTTAGTAATTTTGGCACGCTTTTTTAGATCGATTTCTCATAATGGACAGGGCTAGCCAGCGTGATATGTTGGTCTTTCAGTCACAGTAGCAGTGCGGTGTAATTCGATGAAAATGTTAAGGCCGGTCATAGGTAGATGGTACAAGGATCTGCAAACCAGTGCACTGTTTGAAATTGTTGCCTGGGACACCGAGGCGCATACCATCGAAACCCAGTATCTCGATGGTGAGATCACCGAGTATGACCTGGATGCGTGGCGCGAAATGTTTCTGGAAGCGGTAGAGGCCCCCGAAGATTGGCGCACCGCCTTCGAACTGGACGACGAAGACCTGCTCGACCCTGACCTGCCCTACCACCCCGAGGACTGGCGCAACCCCCTGAATTTTATCGAGCCCGAATTTATTCACGGCCTGGATGATTTCTAGTTAGCGCGTATTCAGAAGCTCACATATCTGTCATCCCCACCCGCGCGAAAATGACATTGCCAGTAGTGGGCAGCACCTCTATACACCGCTTGTAATACTGTATATAATCCCTCCACTGTACAAATAAACAGATGGATGGCATATGGAAAACCTTACCAACCGGCAGCAACAGGTGCTAGACGTAATTCGCCAGCACATTGACCACACGGGCTATCCCCCCACCCGCGCTGATATCGCCCGTGAGTTGGGTTTCAAATCGGCCAACGCCGCCGAGGAGCACCTCAAGGCACTGGCGCGCAAGGGCGCCATAGAAATAATTCCCGGTGCCTCGCGGGGCATACGCCTGCCCGAGGCCTCAGGTATTCCCATTATCGGCCGGGTTGCTGCGGGCAGCCCGGTACTGGCCGCAGAACATATCGAAGACTACTGCGCCCTGCCCCACAGTTTTTTCAGCCCCAGGGCCGATTATTTCTTGCGGGTACAAGGCGACAGCATGATAGATATCGGACTATTCGATAACGACCTGCTGGCGGTGCACAGTACGCCTGTCGCCAATAACGGCGACATTGTGGTTGCCCGTATCGGCGACGAGGTCACCGTAAAGCGCCTGCACAAAACCAAAGAGAAGCACATAATAGAACTGCTGCCAGAAAACCCCGACTACCAGGCCATAAAAGTTGACCTGCGTGAGCAGGAGTTCGCTATAGAGGGCTTGAGTGTGGGGGTGTTACGAAGGGGAAACTAGCTGTGCGTTGAGGAGCCCTCAGTGCACCACGTGTGCTCTTCCACCGTGCGCGACGTCGCTTTCTCCCTGCTCCGCCAGTGTGGCGGCGGCCTGAATACCGGCCTGAATCATGACTTTGGCAACTTCCAGGCCGTTGTCCATCATGTAGAGACGCGACTCATCGGAAAACCGAATTCTCACCAGCGGCCCGGACTCATCGTCGGTACGTTGCAACACGACTTCTCCGTCGGCCAACTCTACGATTTCAAGAAAGGATGTTGGCACCTGGAACCTCATACATAATCAGAAACGGCGCCATTCTAGCAGCAAACCGGGGACAGACCCAATTAAACCGGGGACAGACCCCTATTTATTTCACATTAAACCGGGGACTGTCCCCGGTTTAATGTGAAATAAATAGGGGTCTGTCCCCGGTTTAATCCCCGGTTTAATCCCCGGTTTAATCCCCAGCTTTAATATTCCTCCAGCGAATCTGTCATTCGCTCAAACAGTGCACTCAGCTCACCGTGCCACTGCTCGGCATCCAGCGGCCCAAAATCCTGCTCACTCTGTAGGGCGAGATTTTGCGGACTTCTGGCCACCCCACCGCCGCTATGGCGCCCACTTTTCCTGAAAACAGGGTCGAGTATTTGAGCCAGCCAGCTCTCACGCTCCAGTTGCTGGAACTCGAGAATTTCAGGGGGTGTTTCTCGCCCTTCAGCCACAGCGGGGAGTTGGGCACAGCCACGGGGCGGAGTAGCAGGCATGTCGGCGGGTTGGGCTATTTCAAGCAAAAACCAGCCGTAGGCGGCAGCCAGGTGGTCGCAGATAGCAATGCCAAAGGCCTGCTCCAACACGGTGCTGGCGACCTGCTCTTCACCCAGGGCCACTCGCCAGGAATCAATCAGTATTCTCGCGTGGTAGAGCTTTTGGTTTGCCAGTGCCCTGGGACTACTCATACCTTCTTAACGCGGCTCTTCACTTTCTTTTTGGGTATTTCCTCGTCCCACTTACCGTTGCGATAGAACGCTTTCCAACCCGTTGCCTTCCCGGCTTTTTCAGTCATCACATACTGTTCTTTGGTTTTTCGACTGTAGCGAATTTGCGCACGGTTGCCCTTACGATCATGGGCCGGAGCCGTAAACAAAAAGCTATACTTGGGATCGATTTCATCCTGGTGAGGCAAAATTTCGTCCACCAGCGGTGCCCGGGTCTCCCGGTTGCGCGGAAACTGACTGGCCGCAAGAAACAGACCCGCTGCGCCATCCCTGAGAATGTAATGATCCTCTACTTTGACACAGGCCAGCTCCGGCATGGGTACCGGGTCCATTTTAGGGGGCGCCGCCTCTCCACTCCTGAGCAACTTGCGTGTATTCTTGCAGCTCTCGGAGGTACAGCCAAAGTATTTGCCAAAGCGACCATTCTTCAGCTGCATTTCTGCGCCGCACTTGTCACACTCCAGGATAGGCCCTTCATAACCCTTGATTTTGAATTTTCCGTGCTCAACGTCAAAGCCGGGACAATCGGGGTTATTGCCGCAGACGTGTAACTTGCGATCTTCGTCGATCAGGTAGCTGTCCATGGCGGTATTACACAAACCGCAGCGACGCCGGGTTATCAATTGACGCGACTCGGCCTCATCATCAGCATCTTCGCGAATGGCCTCATCACCGGCGGTGAGGTTTATGGTTTTTTTACAACGCTCCTTGGGTGGCAGTGCGTAGCCTGAGCACCCCAAAAAGACACCGGTACTAGCGGTTCGAACCTGCATGGGGCGGTCGCAGGTAGGACAGGGAATGTCGGTCAGGGTGGGCTCGTTGGGCTGCATGCCACCGGGTTGAGGCTCCTCGGCACTTTCCAGCAGCTTACTGAAATCACTGTAAAACAGGTCGAGCAGGTCGCGCCAGTCCAGTTTGCCCTCAGCCACTTCATCCAGGCGCTCTTCCATCGAAGCGGTAAAGCCATAATCGAGTAGCTCGCTAAAACAGCTCTGCAGGCGCTGGGTGACGATATCACCCATTTTCTCGGCGTAGAAACGCTTGTTCTCCAGCCGTGCGTAGCCCCGGTCCTGAATGGTGGAAATAATAGCCGCGTAGGTAGAGGGGCGACCAATACCGCGTTTCTCCAGCTCGCGCACCAGGCTGGCCTCGCCATAGCGGGGCGCCGGTTTGGTAAAATGTTGTTTCGGGTCCAGCGCCTTCAGGGTCAGCGTGTCTCCCTCGGCGATGTCCGGCAGAAGGACATCCTCGCCCTTGCGCCCACCCGGTGCCTGTACGGCAGTGTGGCCATCAAAGCGAATGATGCGCCCCTTGGTATTCAATTCGTAATCGCCCGCGCTCACCGTCACTGTGGTTGAGGTATATTCTGCGTTTGCCATCTGGCATGCCACAAACTGTCGCCATATCAGCTCATACAGGCGCTCTGCATCACGCTCCATGCCATTCAATGCCGATTGTGGTACGTACACGTCAGAGGGGCGAATAGCCTCGTGTGCCTCCTGGGCGCCGTCCTTGGACGAATAGAGCCTGGGGGCGTCGGGCAAGTAACGCGACGAGAAGTTATTGTCAATGTACTGGCGACAGGATGTGATCGCGTCGGCGCTGAGATTGGTTGAGTCTGTCCGCATGTAGGTGATGTAACCCGCCTCGTACAGGCGCTGTGCCATCATCATGGTTTTCTTGACACTGAAGCCCAGCCGGGTACTGGCGGCCTGTTGCAGCGTCGAGGTAATGAAAGGTGCCGAGGGCTTGGAACGCGTCGCCTTGTCTTTACGGCGGCTGACCACATAGGGGAGCTGCTGCAGTTCCGCAGTGGCCTTCACCGTCTCCGACTCGGTTCCGGGGCGGAATTTCTCGCCCTGATATTTACGTACTTCAAAACGGATCTGCTGGTCCTGAAGCGCCAGTAGATCCGCGTGGATCTCCCAGAACTCCTCCGGCACAAAGGCGTGAATCTCCCGCTCCCGCTCGACAATCAGACGCACTGCCACCGACTGTACGCGACCGGCGGACAAGCCCCTGGCGACCTTGGCCCACAGCAGGGGTGACACCATATAGCCCACCACACGATCCAGAAAACGCCGGGCCTGCTGGGCATTCACCCGATCCTGGTCGAGCTCTGTCGGGTGTTCGAATGCCTCGGTTATCGCCTTCTTGGTAATTTCATTAAATACCACGCGCTGATAGCGGTCGGCATCACCGCCTATGGCCTCGCGCAAATGCCAGGCAATGGCCTCCCCCTCCCTGTCCAGGTCAGTGGCGAGATAGATTTTATCGCTGTTGGCGGCCAGCTTTATCAGCTCATTGACGACTTTTTCCTTACCCGGCAAAATTTGGTAATTGGCCTCCCAGCCCTTCGCCGGGTCGATACCCATACGGCGAATGAGCTGCTCCCGGGATTTTTTCTTTTTGTAGGCCGCTTTCTTATCGGGCGCCATCTTACGGGTCTTGGCAGCCTGGGCGGCCCTTTTTTTAGGGTCGACAGCAGCCTTGCTACTGCCCGCTGTAGGCAGATCACGAATATGACCCACACTGGATTTGACGATAAAGTCAGAGCCCAGGTACTTGTTTATCGTTTTCGCTTTAGCGGGTGACTCGACAATAACTAGTGATTTACCCATGGAATTCTTTGTTTGCCCCTATTAATGACAGATACAAAATAGCCTGTTTACACACAAAGCGTGCGTCAAAGGCTGGCATATATAAAACCCAACGGCGCCCCGGTCAAGCAAAAAAACTAAAATTTCAGGACTAACTCCCTTCGATCAGGCGATTTAACACCTGCTGGATCTGCCTGATTTCCAGTTCATCCCCCCTCTCCTGCCAGTAGATTCCACAGCTTCCCTCATCCCGACTGACGGCAAATACCGTACTGGGCAAGCTCTCCAGGGAGGTGGGAACTGCGCGCCCTCTGGGCAGGCTGCGCCAGCCCTGATCACTGTATACCCAAGCGGCCCGAGACCTGTCCATACGCCCCGTGGTGGGGTGGCGAAGGCCGTAATAAATTGTCTTACCCGGTGTATGCCCTGCACTCTCCGCCGCTGTGAGCGCGCCATCGGGAACCGACCTGAACTCGACAAACAGGCCCTGCAGGGCGGCAAACTCCCGCAATCGCGCAACGCGACGTTGGTATTTGCTGGGCACCATGTGCAGCAGTGGCGCCAGGGCCAGCGCTATGACAAAAATAATGAGCAGGTAGATCACAGTAGGCTTCTGATCCAAATCAAGGTTATGGGCGAGGTCACAGGGGTGTTATATTACCCTGCGCCTATTCTATGCTATAAGTAAGCAATCTATCTAACCGGAGGTGATTCATGTCCGACTATACAAAAATTTTGGTGGCTGTTGATCTCAGCGATGATTCCTCCGCTGTGATTCAGCGCGCACTCGCCATAGCAGCCAACAATAGCGCAGAACTGCATATTATCCATGTTATTGAGCCACTGAGTTTTGCCTACGGCGGTGATATTCCCATGGACTTCTCCGGTATACAGGACGAAATTCAACAGCAGGCATCAGCGCAGTTAAAGCGATTTGGTGAAAAACAGGGTATTGCCGAGGACAAACAACATATCGTGCTGGGTCGCCCGGAGGTTGAGGTGCACGCTCAGGCCAAGGAAACAGGCGTGGACCTGATCGTTATTGGCAGCCACGGGCGCCACGGGCTCGCATTGCTGCTGGGGTCCACGGCCAACGGCGTGTTACACGGCGCTGGATGCGATGTGCTGGCAGTGCGAGTCGGCGATTAACTCACGTCAGAAAGCGGGCCAGTTCATCCACGCAGAAGGGCCAGTTCAGTTCCAGCCCATCGTCGCGACGCAACACCGGTATTTTTAAGCCGTATTGCTGGAATAATTCATCGCATTCGCTGATATCGCTGTGGGTATACTGAATTTCGGCACAGTTTTCTCTGTAATTCTCCAGCATTTCCTGGGCGAGCTCACACAAATGGCAGGCTGACGTGCCAAATAACACCAGCCCTGTCGCCGATTTAGCTGTCACCATCGCTGCATACTCCCCCTGTTCCGAAACTGATTCTGAAGATGTTTGGTACTTGAATTTAGGCCCAATAAGACATTACTATTCCCACCGGGTACAATAATATAAACCCCAGCTTATTCCACCTTTTATTGGGAGTTCAAATACCTTGGCCTTATTTTCTCAGCCGACGGCCAGAGCCCTGGCAATTCTGGATCTGTTAATGGCAAATCCCCACCAGGCCTTCGGGCTCACCGAAATGACCCGGCGACTGAACCTTAACAAGGCCACATGCCATGCCATTTTGACCACCATGTCCAACTACGGCTTCCTGGTGCAGCACCCCAAGACCAAAGCCTACCGGCTGGGGCCGTCAATCATCGCTGCCGGCAATGCCGCCTTTGCCCAGTTCCCCGTGCTCGAGTATGCCCGGCCGGAGCTGGAGAGCCTGCAGAATGACCTCGGCATTGGTTTTGCCGTTACCGGGCGCTCAAAAATGCACATGGTTTTACTTGCCCTGTACGGTCGCGCGGCCCCCCTCATAGACTCTTTTCAGCTGGGACTACGCCTGCCCAATACGGCACCAGTAGCAGCCTGCTTCACCGCATTTTCCCTCGCCAATCAACTGGAGGACTGGCTGACCCGGGCGCACGACTCGCGCGGTGGCTATCACGAGAGACTGGACCAGAAGTTGCGCGTGTCACTGATTGCCATCAGGGCCCGCGGTTACGAGGTAACTCTGGGAACGGATGCCGGGGCAGAACTGGCAAAACAGTTGTCTCATATCAACAACTCCTGGAGCCTGACCGAGTTGGAGGACATCACCAATAAATACCAGCATGACCTGTGCGATGAGCATTACCATCTGGATCGTATCGAGCCCAAGGTGCGTTACAACATTGCTACCATTTCGGTACCCGTTTTTGTCTACAAGAAAGTACCCGTCATGTGTTTTGTTGCCGGGTCTTTTGACAAACCCATTCTCGGATCGGAGGTGGAGGAGATTGCTGCGCGTATCCAGAAATCTGCAGATCGGGTTACCGCTCTGGCCAGTGGTCGAGAGAAAATTAACTAGTGTTCAGCGGGAGCCCCACACCATCACCGCGTAAGCTGGGGTCCACTTAGTGCACCCCAGCAACACCTATCAGGACAAAAAAGCCTTTTTCGACCGCGTATTAACCGTCTATGGACGCAAGGCTGTATTGGAAGTATTACAGGACGCCACTCTCCAGTGCCATGCACTGCACCTGGCCGACAGCAATAGTGAAAAAGGCATTGTCGCCGAGATTAAACATCTCGCTGAGTCGCGCAGCATCCCGGTCAACATTCACAGCCGCATTGAACTGTCCCGCATTTCAAAAAATGGCAAGCAGGACCAGGGGGTAGCAATGGATATCATCTGCCCTTCATTCAATACCCTGGAACATTACCTGTCGTCCCTGCCCCGGCGCTCCGGCCTGCGTCTGCTGGCGCTCGATGGCATCAACAACCCACAAAACCTGGGTATGATTCTGCGCTCGGCGGCGGCTGGCAGAATTGATGGCATCATCTGGTCGCGCAGGGGCAACGCTGCCCTGGGGCCACTGGTTATCAAGGCCAGTGCCGGTACTGTCTATCGCGCGCCGCTGCTGCTGTGCCAGGACTTGCCCGAAGCCCTCAGCCAATGCAAAGCGGCTGGAATGGCTGTCTGTACCCTGGAGGCCAATGCCCAGCACACCCTGTTCGATTACCGCAACGATGCGTCTATTGTTTACGTACTGGGCAATGAGACAGAGGGGGTTTCACGGGCGGTGAGTGCACTGGCAGATACTGCCCTGGCCATCCCCATGCGCAATGGTGTGGAATCGCTTAACGTGGCCGTGACGGCCAGCCTGATCGCCTATGCGGGAAACCTGGCGGGCTAGGCGGGGGCCCTACTTGGACAGGTAGGACATCCCCTCTTCCAGTCCTTTGAGGCTCAGGGGGTACATATGGCCCTCCATAAGCCGGTGGGTCATGGCAACTGACTGGGTGTATTCCCACTCGGCCTGAGGCACCGGGTTAATCCATATTACTTTTTCGTAGGTCTGCTTCAAGCGCTGCATCCATACCTCGCCAGCCTCCTCATTCCAGTGCTCAACCGAGCCACCGGGCTGGGCAATTTCATAGGGCGACATAGAGGCATCGCCAATGAATATGACTTTATAGTCGTGGCTGTATTTATGCATGATATCCAGCAACGGTGTGCGTTCGTTGTGGCGGCGGATATTGTTTTTCCAGGCACTCTCGTAGATGAAGTTATGGAAGTAAAAATATTCCATGTGCTTGAATTCAGTGCGCGTCGCTGAAAACAACTCTTCGCAGACTTTCACGTGGGGATCCATGGAGCCTCCCACATCAAAAAACAAAAGCACCTTCACCGCATTGTGGCGCTCGGGTACCATTTTTATATCCAGGTAGCCGGCATTTTTGGCGGTTGAGCGGATAGTGTCATCCAGGTCCAGTTCATCGGCGGCGCCGGTTCGGGCAAACTTGCGCAGGCGGCGCAGGGCCATTTTGATATTTCGGGTGCCCAGTTCTACGCTGTCGTCAAGATTTTTAAAGTCGCGTTTGTCCCAGACCTTTACCGCTTTTTTATTGCCGCCGTTGGGGCCCACACGAACACCCTCGGGGTGGTAACCCTGTTGACCAAAGGGGGATGTGCCGCCCGTGCCTATCCATTTACTGCCCCCCTCGTGGCGCTCCTTCTGCTCCTCAAGCCTTTTTTTGAACTCTTCGATCAGTTTTTCCAGGCCGCCCAGGGACTCGATTTTTTCCTTCTCCTCATCACTGAGGTTCTTCATAAACTCAGAGCGTAACCAGTCGTCGGGAATCAGGGCCTCGATAATATCGTCCAACGCCTCCAGCCCCTTAAAATGCAGACCAAAGGCACGGTCAAAACGGTCGAAGTATTTCTCATCCTTTACCATGCAGGTGCGGCTAAAATAATAGAACTCGTCCATACTGCCAAAGGCAACATGTTTTGTCATACCCTCCAGCAAGTCCAGCAGCTCCCTGGGGGTTACAGGTATTCCTGAGTCTTTGAGTCCGTGGAAAAAATTAATAAGCATGGTATTTAGCGCGTTTCTCTGCGATGCATAAACGCCAGGCGCTCCAACAGATGAACGTCCTGCTCGTTTTTAATCAGCGCACCATACAGGGGCGGAATCGCCTTGCTGGGATCGCGATCCTTGAGAATTTCATCGGGAATATCGTCTGCCATTAACAACTTCAGCCAGTCTATTAACTCAGATGTGGAAGGCTTTTTCTTCATACCGGGGATAGTGCGCACATCGAAAAATATTTCCATGGCCTCCTGTACCAGACTCTGGGTGATATCCGGGTAATGCACATCGATAATTTTCCGCATCGTGTCACGGTCGGGGAAGTTGATAAAATGGAAGAAGCAGCGCCGCAAAAAAGCATCCGGCAGTTCTTTCTCATTGTTACTGGTAATGATGATAATAGGGCGATGCTTTGCCTTTACCGTCTCGCCCGTTTCATAGACGAAAAACTCCATCCTGTCCAGTTCCTGCAGCAGGTCATTGGGAAATTCGATATCTGCCTTATCGACCTCATCGATCAGCAGAACCACTTGCTCATCGGCATCGAAGGCCTCCCACAATTTACCCGGTTTAATATAATTGGCGATATCGTGAACCCTGCCATCGCCCAACTGGGAATCGCGCAAGCGCGAAACAGCGTCGTATTCGTACAGGCCCTGCTGGGCCTTGGTAGTCGATTTGACATGCCACTGTATCAGGCGCTTATCCAGGCCCTTAGCGACTTCTTCTGCCAGCATGGTCTTGCCCGTACCCGGCTCACCCTTGATCAGCAGGGGCCGCTGCAGCGTAACCGCGGCATTAACCGCCATGCGCAAATCGTCGGTGGCGACATATCGTTCAGTACCTTCAAATTTCATGCTCTATCCATTTTTGTTGGTGTGTGTGTTGTTGATGTGAGTGCTATTAACGTGACTGATCGGAAGCGTACAGACTGACTGCAACCATATCAAGGCAGGCGCTCAGTCACCCCGTTCTTGTGTCGTGGCCGTGAGCCCCGACAACAGCTGCGAATCCTCTGCAGTGCCAGTGTCCCTGCTGCGTCGCTCCCACAGGGCCAGACGCCGCTTGCGTCGCCGTCGCAAAAACCACAGGAGAACGACAATGGCGACCAGCAAAGCCACGCCCGCATTGATGACGATACTTTCCAGGCTCTCCTCGGGAAGCTGCTCTCCCCGGGTACTGATCTTGGGCTGAACATCACTCGCCGTAACCTCCACATACATGGGCAACTCACGCTGCAGGGTTTCACCGCGTACCTGCGCCATCAGTTCATAGCGGCCGGGTAACTCAAATGCAGGAATGGTCACACGATACTCGCCGTCGGCTGGAACAGCGTACTCCCCAGAGACGTCAATAAGCACCATGGCACCATTTGGTCCGGTAATTTCAACACTGATGGTAAAAAGCTCAAGAACCTCCGGGTCGGTAAGCGTAAGTCCATGTTCCAACAGGCGCAGCCCCAGCTCAGTCTGCCGCCCCCCGGGCAGACTATTGGGCAGGGGGTCCACCTCCAGACGCAAATCAGAGATAACCGTTACGCGGGTGGTAGTGCCACCGGGTGCCAGCAGTTGCCAGGTACCCGGCTCGGGTGCAGTGACGGTCACCAGGGCGAACTTTCGATTGCGAAACCACTCCACATCCTCATTTTCCATACCCGCCTGATAGCGCTGACCCGAGGGTGTGATCAGGGCGAGCGTGGCCTCCTCGTCCTCGAGGAATACCAGCACGGTGAATTCTGTCACGCTGTCATCTATTTGAAAGCCGTTGTCCCCTATGGGAACCCTGGCAGTGGGCGCCACCATTTCCAGGGATTGTAAAAATATCTCTGTCAACTCTCCGGCGGTCTCTGCCTTCTCGGCGATACCATTAGTTTTCTCGGCCAGCGAGCGCAGAAAACCCCAATCTGCCTCATCGGACAGGGCAATGGTGTGTACCGGAATACCGATTGCGCCCAGCTCCGGCGCCATGTTATCCAGCAGAGATTTTGCCGCACTGGCATTGGCCATGGGCGAGTTGGAAACATCGACCTTGCCGTCTGTCAACAGCACAATACTGGTTCGATAGGAGCCATCCATACGCCCCAGGTCGTAGGTGACGGCCCTGAGTGCGTCGGGAATATTAGTGCGCAACCCGGAGTTGTCGATGTTTGCAACCGCTCTTTGTGCTGCGGCTCTCCAGGCGCTATCTATCACCCGGTGCTCCACCAGTAATTCGACATCTTCCCCGAATATCCACACCCCGGCGCGGGAGCCCTCGGGCAACAGGCGCACGATCAGATCGAGCGCTGGTGCGCGCAAATTCTCCGGATCTGATTGTTTCATACTGCCGGAGATATCAATAAGCAGACGCACATCCGGCTTCAGCCCAGGGCTGTCACTCACATCACCAACAACAGATCCGCTCATTGAGCCCGACAGGAAAACTGCAAGTAATAAACAGCGCCACATACGCATAAACAAGTCCTCAGTACTCAATTAGACCGGCGCTTACGGAAAAAGGTCAGTCTCAATAAAATGGTAATCAACAGCGCCAGGCCAATCATATATCCAAGCGGTTTAATCGCGTGTTGCGCCGCTTCCGGCCCGTTAATAAGCCCCTCGAAAACCGCGACTATCAGGGCCGGGGCCATGGTAGTCACCTGGACATCCGGGTACGCAGGCGTCAGCAATAGGGCGGCACACAGCAGCACCGTCAGCACCACCCAGCCACCGCGCCAATGCCGGTTGAGTATCCAGGCAAGAACTATCAACAATGCGCTGGCGGCACCTATATAGGTGTAGATTGCGGCCAGGTAGGAACTTTCACTCAACACAGTCGTTCTCCTATTCCACCCAGCTGATAATATGCTCATCGTAACCATCGGGGTGTACGTATTCATCTGATATGGCGCGGCCACGAATGGAGATGCCCGCCTCGTGCACTGACATTTTGTTTCCGCTGACCAACGGATGCCACTCAGGCAGCGGCTGATTGTGGGCGCGCAGGCGATAGGCACAACTGCGGGGCAACCAATCCAGGGCGTGCACATTACTGCGCTCCAGCTGAATACAGTTTGGAACCAGCACAGAGCGATTGGCATAGTCGCTACAGCGACAGACTTCTTCGTCCAGGTAGCGGCATCGCACCTTGGTATAGAAGACCTCTGCACTGTCTTCGTCCTCCAGTTTATGCAGGCAACATTTTGCACAGCCATCGCACAGAGACTCCCACTCCTCGGGGCGCAGTTCTGCCAGTGGCTTGCTATTCCACCACTCAACCATTGTCGCCACTGCCCTCCCGCCGATAGAGCTCTGCCGCGGTGGGAGGCATCTGCAGATAAAATCCCTGGTCAGTGATTTCACGCATTACTTCGGCCACATCCGCCCTTGCCAACTTTTTGTCGGACTGTAATAGCAAGGTCATCAGCACAGCGGGCTCGCCAAAACGCTTCATTAAAGCCGGAGGTACATCTTCCAACCCCCGTGCTTTTTCAACATAGAGGTACATCTCTGTGTTTTTTTCACTTTTGTATATCTGACACAGTATTTTCATGACGAAGTGTCGCGGAGTAGTTTTCGCAGGGGCGATACAACTCGGTCACAGCGCCAGCCCGTCCACTGCGCTGGAACACGGATGGCTTCACCTTCTGCCTCACGCACCAGGGCCTCGTAGTCTTTGCTGGGCAGCAGCGCTTCCGGGGCCACGCCCAGAGACTCTGCGATAGCCCTGGCCGCCTGTTTGATTTTTTTGAGCTGGCCGCGCTGGCCTGCATCCAGTGGTGGCGCCAGGCGCGGTGGCAAAGCGCTTTCCGGTAGCACAGCGGATTCCGCCAACAGGGCAAGTAGCTCCTCGCCATAACGCCTGGTGGCTGGTGGCGGCAAAAGCTCTTTTATTTCAGCCCAGCTTTGCGGTACTTGCTGAGCCAGCTCAAAACAGGCCTTATCATCGATAATCCAGCTGCGTGGCTTGTCTCTTTTGCGCGCCGTGTATTCCCGCCAATCACACACACCGATGAGAACCGCCAGTTGCCGGGTATCCAGTTTCCAGGCTGATTTGATTTTTCGGTAGTACTCACCCGATGTGCTGGCCAGGGTATTCCCCGCGTCCCGGGCATCGCTGAACACCCACTCGGTTTTGCCTTGAGCCTCGGCGTCATCTCTCAGCACAGGCCACAACGCCAGTAGATAGGTAACATCCTGGGCGGCGTAATCACGCTGGGACTGGCTCAGGGGACGCTGTAACCAATCTGAACGCTGATCACCTTTGTCCAGCTCAACACCGCACAGTTCATTCACCAGATTGCGATAGCCCATGCCGAAGCCGCGACCCAACAAAGCCGCTGCGCGCTGGGTATCAAACATGGGCTCGGGTAACACGCCCAACCACTGTTGAAACACTTCCAGGTCTTCACTGGCGGAGTGCAGAATTTTCACCACACGTGGATTGATAATAAAATCGACCAGCGGGCCCAGCTCATTAATGGTCAGCGGATCTATTAACCACGCCGTATCGGAAAAACACAATTGCAATAGAGCAATCTGCGGATAAAACGTATTTCGGCGCATAAACTCTGTATCAATGGCAACGGCATCGGCTTTGTTGGCCTCCTCCAAAACATCTGCCAGGGCATCATCCGATTCAATCAATTGCCAGTTCTTCATAGTTCCACCTGCCTGCGACCCGAAAAAGCATGGGCCAGCGTAGAGCCATCCACGTACTCTAGCTCGCCCCCCAGAGGCACACCGTGTGCAATACGGGATACCTGGACGTCCGCCTCCTGCATCAGGTCGATAAGATAATAGGCTGTGGCCTCACCCTCTACCGTCGGATTGGTGGCCAGAATAACCTCCGAGATACCCTCGTCGACAACCCGTTGGTGAAGCAGGTTGAGGCCAAGTTCCTCGGGGCCGATGCCGTCGATAGGCGACAAATGCCCCATGAGCACGTAATAAATACCCTTGTAACTACCACTCATCTCAACTGCGAGTACATCGCCGGGGGTCTCCACCACGCAGATGATGCTGGCGTTGCGCCGGGGGTCAATACAAATTTCGCAGACCTCCAACTCGGTGAGGTTTCGGCAGCGCTGACAATGATCTACCTTGTTTACCGCCTGAGACAGGGCCGCGGCGAGGCTTTGCGCACCCTCTCTGTCGCGCTCCAACAGGTGCAAAGTCATTCGTTGCGCAGACTTGGGGCCCACCCCGGGCAGGCAGCGCAGGGCTTCTATGAGTTCTTCTATGGCGGGACTAAAATTCATTATCGCTGTCTGCCTGTTAAAAGGGCATCTTAAATCCGGCGGGAAGGTTGAGGCCTGCGGTTAATCCGGACATGGCGTCGCGGTTGTGTGCTTCTACTTTGCGCACCGCATCGTTAACCGCAGCGGCGAGCAGATCTTCAAGCACTTCCTTGTCCTCTGTAAATACCGAATCATCGATGGAAACACGCTTGACATCGTGGCGGCCTGTCATGGTGACGCAAACAAGGCCCGCGCCAGATTCACCCTGAACTTCCGCAGCAGCCAATTCTTCCTGCGCTTTTTGCATATCTGCCTGCATTTTTTGCGCCTGTTGCATCAGGTCTGTGATACTTCCTTTCATCTTTCTCTCTATGTCCTGTGGTTTAAACGTTGCCGGGATCAATCGGGGCAATGGATGAGCGAACCAGTTCACCGTCAAAACGCTCTATCAACTGTTGCAGCTGTGGATCATTCTCGATGGCGTTAACCGCCTCGCCCTGCCGCTCTGCCGTCAGGCGATTTTTTTGCATGGCAGGCGTCTCTGCCAGGGGCTCGCCACACTCTACCGTTACTGACAGCTTCGTGCCGAAGTAGTTCTCCAGCACCAGGGAAATTCGCGCCCTGTGTTTATCATTAAACAATGAGGCGTTGTTTTCATCCAGTATGAACTCCAGTGCCTGACCTGCACAGCTGCGCAGCTCACAGTGGGATGCAATATTGTAGATAATACCGTGCAGGCCCAATTGCTCCAGTAGTGAAGGCCAGCTCTGCGGACTCAAACTCTCCAGCTGAAATGTGCTGCCCTGCCCCTTTTCAATAGCGGTCTCCTGGGGCTTTGCCCGCACCGGCACAGTTTCAGGGGTAACCGTTTCGAGGGCGGGAAGCTTTGGGGGCTCAGGCTCCGAGACCGGAAGCGCCGACGCTGGCAGCTTGGCCAGGGGCGCCTCACGTGGCTTTTTTACCCCGGAGTCGACCTCCACCGCGACATCTGCACTCTGTGTTGTCTGTACTACTTGGACATCCGCAGCGCTCAGGCTCTCATCGAGCACCGCCACAGGCCGGAATGCGATCATTCTTAGCAGAATCATTTCAAAGCCACCGCGCGGATCTGCCGCGAAAGCCATATCGCGTTTACCATTGATAGCCACCTGATAATACAGCTGTGCATCCTCAGCACTGATAGAGCTGGCAATTTTACCGATGCGCTGCGCATCTCCCCAGCTGTTATCGATGGCATCGGGAACAACCTGGGCCACCGCAATACGATGAATCATGGAGATAAGCTCCACCAGGCTCCCTTCAAAGTCGGGGGCGTGTTCGGACATACTCTGAACAACGGCCAACACTGCGCTGGGGTCACCCCCGGCAATGGCCTCCAGTATTTGATAGACGTAACTCAAATCGATACTGCCCAGCATGGCGCGCACATCACCTTCACCTATTTTTCCGGAACCAAAGGCAACGGCCTGGTCGGTAAGGCTGAGTGCATCGCGCATACTGCCATCGGCCGCCCTGCCCAAGAGCCACAGAGCCGGCTCTTCGAAGGCCACCATCTCCTGTTCAAGTACATGTTGCAGGTGCCCAACGATTTGCTGGGGTGGCATATTTTTGAGATTAAACTGCAGGCAACGGGACAATATAGTAGCTGGCAACTTCTGAGGGTCGGTGGTTGCAAACAGGAACTTTACATGCGACGGGGGTTCTTCCAGCGTTTTCAATAGCGCATTGAAACTGTGGCTGGACAGCATATGCACTTCGTCTATTAGATAGACCTTAAAGCGCGAATGGGTAGGCGCGTATTGCACATTGTCCAGCAACTCCCGCGTGTCCTCCACCTTGGTTCTGGAGGCCGCATCGACTTCAATCAGGTCCAGACTGCGACCCTCGGCAATTTCGACACAGGAACTGCACTGCCCGCAGGGCTCAGAGCTGACGCCGGACTCGCAGTTAAGGCATTTGGCCAGAATTCTGGCGATGGTGGTTTTGCCCACCCCCCGGGTACCGGTAAACAAATAGGCATGATGCAGGCGATCGTGGTCCAGGGCATTGATCAGGGCGCGCAAGACGTGCTCCTGGCCGACCATTTCTCGAAATATCTTCGGTCGCCATTTACGCGCCAGAACCTGATAGGACATGCTGGGTGTGCCTTACAACATTTAAAAACAGAGACGGGAAGTCTATGGCATTTTGGGCTTGAAGGCGAGT
The DNA here is from genome assembly GCA_030591305.1 of Pseudomonadota bacterium. The sequence goes on along the minus strand of JAUVBI010000024.1, from coordinate 443 downwards.
GGAGGTGACCCAAAACAGCCACACCCCGGCACACGTATCAGTAACTACCGTTGCTCCCTTCCGGGCCTGGCGGGCTTCACTACCTATCGTTGCGAGGGGACCGCCTGGGTCACCACAGACTCCGCACAGACAATAAGCGTTGTGCAGAGGGCGCGTATTCTGGCCCAAAGCAACGCTTGCTGCAAGTAGAAATACTAAATTGAACTTGACCTATATGTTAATATGCGTAACATTCATGTTAACCCCTATTACATACACAGACACTATTTTATGAGCCGAACCACCCTACTCGCCATTTTGGGCGCCATAGCACTGACTTCAGGGCTGACCGCCGCACTACATGCCCGCGTCGCACTGTCCCTCGATGAATCTGTAGCCCAGCCCCTGCCCGTTCTGGCCACAACCTACGTGGTTCAGCAGTCCTACGACCGCGAATCATCCTA
>JAUVBI010000176.1 GCA_030591305.1 Pseudomonadota bacterium | reverse complement strand
TTGTAAAGCTGGATTCACAGGGTAATATTTTGGCTAGATTCAGCACAGCGGATGGCCTCCAGGGGCAGGATTTCAATTTTGGTGCATCTTATAGAGACACTTTAGGTCAAATTTATTTTGGCGGGAGCAACGGTTACAACAGATTTTCTCCCGGAGACCTCCATACGATCGACACCCCACCTCGTCTTTTGATTACTAAAGTTGGAATTTCCAAAAAAAGTCAGATAGTAAATTTCGATGCAATTGGCCTTGAGGAAATACAACTAACCCACAAAGACTACTTCGTACAGTTTGAGTTTAGCGTACTCGATTTCCTGGATCCGGAGATGAATCAGTACCGCTATATGCTTGAAGGGTTCGATCACGACTGGATCGAGAACGGTACCAGAAACTCAGCCACTTACACCAGCCTCCCATCTGGGGACTATACACTGCGCGTACAAGGCGCGAATTCTGCTGGTATTTGGAATCGAGAGGGACTATCGCTGTCGATCCAGGTTCTCCCTCCACCCTGGTTTACATGGTGGGCATTTTCTTTATATACACTAATCTTCATGTTTCTGTTCTGGTTGGGCAAACGAGCCTATGACAGCTACAAAATTGAGAGGCGCGCCAAAGAAATGGCAATCGAAATGGTTGCGGCGGTAGAGCAGGCCGATGACGAGATGCAGGAGCAACTTGAGATTCACGATGACCTTGTAAAGTCAGTTTATAGACATAGCGTTTCTACCCTTAACCTTGTTAGCGAGTTCATCGCCCTCAAGAGCTCCTCCTTAATTGATGACGACGCCCGAGAAGTGGCCGAGGGTAGCGTAAAGCGCGTTTCGGCTTTGGCTCTGCTGGAAGACTGCCTCTATTACCAAAATGAAATCCTGCTTGCAGACCTGAAGAAGTATACCAATGTCATTGTTTCCCAGTTGCTTAAAGATTCTCCCATCGGCGAGGAGAGCATTACGACTATCAACGAGGTATCGTCACAGCCTATCCCGATTGAGCAGGCCTCTGCAGTAGCAATAATTCTTTACGAATTGCTCGAAAACTCTATCCAACATGCTTTCGAGGAGGCGTCTGGCGCCAACTATCTTCACATCACACTTGCTGCCGAGCGGTCGGGGCAGGACAATGAGTATTGTCGCCTAAGCATTCAGGATAATGGGGTGGGTATTCCTTCCAATATCGACCCTCTGTTAGCGCAGACTTCCGGTTTCGCCATCGTAGCAGCGATGTCTCAAAGGCTATCTGGTAAGCTGTTTTTTACGGCCAAGAACGGCACCCTCGTCACAATTGTCTTCCCTCCTGCCTGACATCAAGTAATTAAACACCACTGAAACGGGGTTGGCGCTTCTCACGCTGTGCAGCAAGCCCTTCCCTGAAGTCCGCAGAACCCGCACACCTTTCGATCAGTTCCCTTACCTGTTCATCATCGATTGATCCATCCAGCACCTGGCCCAGGACATTTTTCATGGCCCGTACCGCCAGGGGTGCTAGCCCAGCGATTTTCTTGGCCAGTTCATCGGTAGCGGCAGCGAATCTGCCGGGCAGTACCAGGTAGTCCAGAAAGCCCGTTTCCAGCATTACACGGGAGTCAAACTCTTCCGCCGCCAGTAGTAGTCTCCGAGCTGTGTTGATCCCAAGTCCCTGCACGAGGCGCTGTACGCCACTGGACGAGTAGCAGACCCCTATCGCTGCTGCTGGCACTCGCATTCGGCTCCCCTCCACACCCAGACGAAAATCACAACTGAGGGCCAACTCAACACCCGCGCCGAATACATCGCCATTCAGTGCACATATAGTAGGCACAGCAAGTCCGGACAATTGGGCTGTAGCCGCCTGAAAGCAGTCACCATCGATTTCTCCGGCGCCCAGTTCCTGTAAAGACGCCCCGGCACAGAATGTTCTATCTCCCGCCCCGGTCACCACGAGCACTCGCACCTGTTGATCGGCTGCCACCACAGCCAGATGCTGCTGAATTCCCAGCAACTGCTCCCGTCCCAGTGCATTATGGCGCTCGGGAATATTAAGAATCAGGTGACCAACATGGCCCTTCCGACTGTACTTGACTGTATCCGTCATCATTCCTCTCCCACCAGCTTGCCGCAAAGTGTGGCACAGGCTTGTTCACGCCGCCAGCATCGCAATCCCAGCTGGATGGACACGCCCGCCACTGGCCACGATACTGTGCAGCAAATGGAGACCCCGACATGACCAAGCGCTGTACCTGGTGTGGCACAGACCCACTCTACGTTGACTATCACGACAAGGAATGGGGCGTTCCCACGCTGGACGATGCCAGCCTCTTCGAGATGTTGGTACTTGAGGGCGCCCAGGCAGGGCTCGCCTGGATTACCGTTTTGCGCAAGCGAGAGGGTTATCGAGATCTCTTCGACGGCTTTGACGCCAACCGCATCGCCCGCTTCTCAGATCGAAAGCTCGACAAGTTACTGCTGGACCCGCGGATCATTCGCAATCGTCTGAAAGTCTATGGCACACGCCAGAACGCACGGGCCTTTCTTGCCGTACAAGATGAAGCAGGTAGCTTTTCAGACTATATATGGGGCTTTGTTGAGCACACACCCGTTCAGAGCAGCTGGTGCTCTACCCAGGAGATCCCCGCTACCAGCACTGTGTCGGAGCACCTCAGTAAAGACCTGAAGAAGCGCGGCTTCACCTTTGTAGGTTCAACGATAATGTACGCCTATATGCAAGCTACCGGGATGGTCAATGACCACACCAGCGATTGCTTCCGTCGTCGCGAATGCCAGGGCCTGGCGCCAGTAAAACCCAAGATGCCTGGCCGGGCCGAAAAGACAGCGGCCATTAGGCGTTCTCCAGAAGGGCTTTAGGGGCCGTTATCAAAACGGAGCTTGCGTCGGTAGGGGAAAAAGTCCTCGATATGACCGCCGCGTATGCGCTCCTGCAGATTTCGCCAAAAATCGGCCTCATAGAGATCACTGTGCAATTGGTCGAACACCTTGCGAGCACGCTGATTGCCTGAGAAAAACAGGCGGAACTCCTCTGGGAAAATATCGTTGGGTCCCACTGTGTACCAGGGCTTACTGGCCATTTCCTCTTCCTCGGTACGTGGTTCCGGGATGGTGCGGAAATTGCAGTCCACCAGGGGCACAATTTCGTCGTAGTCATAGAAAACGACCCGACCATGACGGGTCACGCCAAAATTCTTCAGCAGCATGTCGCCGGGAAAAATATTCGCCGAAGCGAGTTGCTTGATCGCATTACCATATTCATCCATGACATCGACAATTTGCTCGTCGGTGGCATCATGCAAGTAGAGGTTGAGCGGCGTCATCCTCCGCTCCACGTATACGTGCTTGATCACCAGTGCCTTGCCATGTTCCTCGATAACAGAGGGCGCGACCTTGTGCAGTTCTTCCATTAGTTCGTCGGAGAAACGTTCACGAGCAAAGGCCAGATTATTGAATTCCTGTGTATCGGCCATTCGCCCTGCACGGTCTGCCCGTTTCACCAGGCGGTATTTAGCCTTGACCTGCTCCCGCGTCACCTCCTTTGGTGGCGTAAACTTGTCCTTGATAATTTTGAATACGAAATCATAGGAGGGCATCGTAAATACACACATGACCATACCCTTGATCCCGGGTGCAATGATGAATTGGTCAGTAGTTTCCTTCATGTGACGGTATGCGCAGCGGTGGTAGTAGGTCTTTCCATGTTTGTTGTAACCCATCGAGCTGTATATCTCGGAAATGGGTTTCGCCGGCATCAGTTGCTGCAGAAACAATACATACTGGGACGGGATATTGGCATCGACCAGAAAATAGGAGCGGGTAAAACTGAATAATACGCTGACCTTATCAGAACCAAACAACACGGTATCCACATAAACCGCGCCAGTCTCGTCGTTCAGAATAGGTAACACAAAGGGCATCGAATCGCTGTCAGAGACAATCCTGCCGACAATATAAGCGCCCTTGTTGCGATAAAAGTGGTGTTTCAGCACCTGGAATTCCACATCTCCCCGCGAGAGGTCGAAGTGTGACGCCAGGTAGTTGTTCACCACGCTGACAATACTACGAATATCCCTGGCTTTATCCTTGTAAGGAATGCTGAACGCATAGTCATCCAGCAATTGTTCCAGCAAAAACTCCAGCGACGATTCCAGACGGTAACGGTTATACACCTTATTTACATCTGCCGGCGGTATATCGCCATGGGGGGAGAAAACAAAAACATACTCATTACGGATTTTACGATGCTTGAAAACAGTCCCGTATACCGAGTTAAAGAAGGTCTCGGCTATCTCGAAATTGTCATGACCTGCGATCAGCCTTGAGAACTCCTCGCGAGCCTCACGCCAGAAATTAAGGTCGTGCACCCGCTCTCCGGCGATCAGTTCCACGTATTTATTAACGCGGGCAGTATGGCTTTTATACAGATCTATGCGCTGGGTGGACGCCTGCTGAATGCCTTGCCAGTCGGCAATTTCAAACCATGACTTGGCCGCCATAGTGATGTTCTGGAACTCGGCAAAATACGCCTCAAACCCGTTGAGTATTGTTCGCGCGAACCGCTCTTTCCTTTCCATGTGACTCTGGAGCTCCTACATGAATTCTATTTCTTCGAATTATCCAAGTGGCTGCGCAACCTCCGCATGCCTCCCAGCCAGCGATCATAATCATCGGTCTTGCGCTGCCGATATTGCACAACTTCCTTGTGCGGGAGAATAAGAAACTGTTCCGCCGCGAGACCAATGATCACCTCATCGGCAACCTGCTGTGGCGTCAAAATACCGTCAACACCGGCAGTACCACCATCGCCATCACCAGTTTCGTCCAACAGCCTGGTTGCAACAGCCTGGGGACACAAAACAGAGACCCCGATACCGTCATCACCATGGGTGATGGCCAGGGACTCGGAAAAACCAATAGCCGCATGCTTGGTGGTTGAGTAGGCAGCATCGCCAATCTGGCTGAGCAGCCCCGCAGCGGAGGCTGTGTTGAGAAAGTAACCCGCACCACGCGCCAACATTCCCGGCAGACAAGCCCGTGCCGCGTAGACATGTGACATCACATGAATCTCCCACATAGCCTGCCAGGTGGCGTTGGGGGCAGACGTGGCCCACCAGGGCTCGCCATCCATCGCAATGATGCCAGCGTTACTGCAGAACAGGTCGACAGCACCATAGCGTTCTTCAACAGTCGCTACCATAGCCTGGACCTGGCTCTCATCGCGGACGTTTAAACGAAACGCGTCCCCATCGACGGCGGCGGCAACAGCAACGGCACTGTCCTGCTCGAGGTCGACTACAATAAGCTTGCGAGCGCCCACCCGGTGAAAACCCTCACACAGAGCCCTGCCAATGCCATTGCCGCCACCAGTAACAATGATAATCTTGTCGTGTATATCCACTACAGCATCACCCCGGTAATCAGTTTCAGAATGACTGGCCCCCGTATGTTCATCTGCACAGTGTTGAGCTCACCACGCTTGCCCGCTTCCTTCCGGGGCAAATGATGTACCCACTGTCATGCCTCTTGTGTGGGATTTATGATGTGAGTTTCGAGTATGTTTTTCACTTTTGGGGCACGCACCTTAGCGACTCCATGCCCATAAAACAAGATTTGCGAGCATCACATAAAAGGCGGAATCAGTGAAGCAGGCTATACAGTTTTCGCTGGTATTTCACCGCCAGGGGATCCCCCTTTCCGAGGCTGGCAATGGTATCCAGCAACAGCTTTCTGGTAGCGCCGTCGCCATGAGTTAAGTCGCGCTGCAGGATGTTTATCAAGCACTCCATAGCCTCTTTAAACTGCCCGGTACTGGTGTACTGGGCAGCAAGCTGATGGCGCACATCCAGATCGTCCGGAGCAGCTGCGAGACGCTTTTCCAATGCCTCAATTTCAGGCGATTTGGCCGCCTCGCGCTTGATCTCCAACTGAGCGTGCAGCTGCTTCCAAGCGGTATCCTGATCTGCCAGGCGCACGGTGCCCAGCACGGTTTCCGCCTCATCGAGCCGCAGGCTTTCAATTAATGCATGGACATAGGCGAGGGTGATATCCAGGCGCCGGCCCGAATCTTCCCAGGCCTGGCGCAGTGGCGGCAGGGCACCGACAAAGTCGCCGACGTCCATCGCCTCCCGGGCCAGTTTAAGTAGTTCATCCCAGGGCTTGGGCAGGTATTTTTCCAGCATCTGACGTACCTGAGCCTCCGGCTGGGCACCCGTGAAGCCGTCTACGGGCTGGCCATTCTGGATAACCATAACCGTCGGCAGGCTGCGCACCCCGAACTGCTGAGTGATCGCCTGCTGTTCATCGGCATTGACCTTGGCCAACAGAAAAGCGCCCTGGTGCTCTCTGGCGATTTTCTCCAGTAGGGGCATGAGCACCTTGCAGGGCTCACACCAGTCTGCCCAGAAGTCCACCACAACAGGGCGCTGACGAGACTCCTCGATGAGAAGTTGAGTCGCATTGGACTCATCGATATTAACGATAAAATTGCTCATTCGACTTCCCTTTACAGCTCCATAGCTAACGGCTCCGGATCGCCAGGGGGCGTTTAATCCGCTAGTGTGGCTAACCGAGCTTTTTAAGCTCCAACACATCTTGCATATTGTACAAACCGGCATCCCGCCCCGCCAGCCAACCTGCCGCACGCACAGCTCCCCGGGCAAAAGACATACGGCTTGAGGCTTTGT
>JAUVBI010000232.1 GCA_030591305.1 Pseudomonadota bacterium | reverse complement strand
TCGGCTTCATTGTCGTGGTGATCCCAGCCATGAATTGCCAATGAAGCGGTTTTAAGGCCCAGGTTGGCCCGTATCAGCTGTCCCAGTTCACGAAAATGTTGACCAAATTCTGTTTCCGGGTAATTGGCACCGTTTAAAGGTTCATATTGTCCGGGGTCTGCCTGGCGCAATTCGGCCATAGCGGCGAGTGCCTTGCTCGCCTCCACATCCAACAGGCTGTCGCCGGTATAAATAGCGGCCAGCGTATTTTCCAGTTTGCGCTCCAGTGCAGGGCCTGCATTCAAACCGAAGCCCTCCAGTGAGTTCATACTGATAGCCGGATAAACACCCGAAAGCGAACGTGGCAGCGAACCGTGTAGCCCCACCGCATGAAACACAGAATCCTGCCCCTGCTGCAGGGCGAGGTGTCGGTTTAGCCAGCCATCGTTAATATTCTGCTCGGTGGCAATACCCCGCTCCATCAAACTCTGTGAATCAAAGTGGGAGTGTGAATCGTTGGTCAGGCCAGTGGCCTGGACAACCGCCAACTCGCCATTCTGAAATCGTTTATGCAGTTTGTTCATCGCCGGGTGCATAGCGTAAAAACCATCCAGGTCCAGGCTGGAACCCATACCACTGCCGGGCTCTTTTAGTGCAAGGTTCGGCCGCAAATCAAAATAATTACCCTCCCCCACCGGTGCGATAATATTCAAGCCGTCGGCTCCACCACCCAAAAAAATGGTAACAAGTATATTGCCCTCATTTTCGTCTCCGCCCATCGCCCAGGAAAACTCCGGACGCAGCAACGGCAAGGCACCAGCGGCCAGGCTACTGGTCTTCAGAAATGTTCTGCGTTTCATTGTCATCATCTCCTCCTGAACTAGCGCATTTGAAAGTAGCGTGAACCCAGCAGCACGGTGGCCACTGTGCGGGCATAGGGGACAGGGTCTCCCTCCATTGGTCTATTTGGATACAACAAAGGAAAGATGTTCTTCCGCAGGGATTGGCGCTCCTGGGGGTTCAACTTTCGGTCTATTAATGCTACTGACATCGCCTGGATAATATCGTTGGGCGTATTTGCACCGTCCAACATTACCTCGTAGTTACTGGCAGGCAAAAAGTAGGCCGTATCTTTTCCTGTACTCCATCGACTGACTAATGCAGAGGTGTTGGTCCAGTAGGCGGCTGTGTCGGGGTAACCATCGGGAGCATGCCAGAAAAAGGGCACCTGCCCCAACTGTTTGAGCCTTGTATACACGTAGGAAAATAGCTTCTCACTCACCTTCAGGTCAAAACGCCGAATCGCAGAGGTGAGGAAATCCAGTGGACGTTTCATTTTCATTTCCCTGCTTGCCCAGAACACCTCACTGTGAAAAATAGTTCTCAACAATGCCTTGATATCGCCGTCGGTATCCATGAATACCGTTGTGAGCTCATCCAATAGGCCTTCATCGGGCTCGTCACTGACAAATCGCCTGATCAGCTTTGCACTAATAAAGCGGGCAGTAGAAGGATGCGAGGCCAACAGGTCAAGCACTTGCTCGCCATCGGTGACACCTCCCGAATATGTTTTTTTCAACGTCACGCCGAGGACCGTTTTTTTACGGCGATCGTGGGCGTCCATACGAAAAGTAAAGTCAATGGTTTCCCGGCTGATGGTCCAGCCGGTAAACGCGCGGGCAACCTCTACAACATCGGCTTCCGTGTATCCGCCATCCACACCCAGGGTATGTAATTCCAACAACTCCCGGGCATAGTTTTCGTTGGGGCCCTCTTTGGTATTTGAATAGTTATCCAGATACAACAGCATCGCCGGACTGCGCGCATTGGCGTGTAGTAAATCACGAAATTTACCCAGAGCATTGGGCCTTACTGCATCGCGGTCATCGCTGGTTTTAAGGTAATTTATCCTGTCATCAAGCAGGTTGATATTAAAATGGTCGGACCAGAATTCCACCATCCGCTCGTAGAGTTGTGCCGGACTGTAGACCTGCCTCAGCACGGTAGACACAATAAGATCGGGAATAAGTTTCTCTACGAGTTCGGGGTCATCCGCGTCAATGATCTGCTGTGTCGTCAACCCAAGGGTGGGAAACTCGCTCGCCAGAATGGTATCGATCGCACTGGTATCAATATCTTCAGGCTTTAGCTGGCTTTCCAGAACGTTATCCCAGCCCTGATTTTGCACTTCCGCTACAACCGCCGTGGTTGGCCCGTAACTGATACGATTCAGGAAATGAATCTCAACTGGAAGTTCAAACGTATCACTCTCTAGCACCGTGGCCGCCATAAGCTGCTCCCCATACTTCTGTGATAAACAGGCTAAAACAGAAGGCCGGCAAAGGTAAAGTTAAGATATGTAAAATAATGACATAGTTTGTCAACAAGCCCTGGCGGCAGGGTATTTTGCTCCCTGCATTCGAGTTATCATGAGGGTATAACCCAGCCTACGGATAGGCAAATCAGGAGCGCACCATGTTATTACGAAAACTATTTCTGGCAGTGCTACTGACCATTCTAACTAGCACTGCTTTTGCCGCACCAGAGATTCGCCTGGTACTGCAAATTACGGTTGACCAACTGCGGGGCGACCTGCCGCTGCGTCACATGGAGCAATACGGCAAAGGCGGCTTCAAATATCTGCGCGACAAGGGCATCTGGTATAGCAATGCCACCTACCGCCACGCCAACACCGAGACCGTCGTCGGGCATAGCTCTCTTGCCACCGGCGCCCTGCCCGCTACCCACGGCATGGTCGGAAACGTATGGTTGGACCAAAATACAGGCCAGCTGGTATACAACGTCGAAGACAGTCAGTATGGCTTGCTAACCACCAACGCCGATGTAGACAAGTCCTCCGAAATTGACCCCACCCAGCGCGTGGCCAATAGCGATGGCAGATCACCCCTGGCTCTACTGAGCTCAACATTTTCAGACGAGCTGGCCATTCGCTACCCCGGACAGAGCAAGATATTTGGCGTATCGGTGAAAGACAGGGGAGCCATCCCATTGGCGGGCGACAGCGGCAAGGCGTTCTGGTTTTCCAAGGCAGCTGGAGAGTTCGTCACGTCCAGTTATTACTATGACGCCTACCCACAATGGGTACAAGATTGGAATAACGCGGGAAAACTAAACCGCTACGCCGACCAATCCTGGCAACTGTTAAATAAACCCAGTACTTACCAACGTATCGATCAGGATGACAATGACTGGGAGACAAACTTTCCCGGTTACGGGCGCACCTTCCCCCACCCCTGGGGTAAGCGCGACAGCAAATACTTCACGACACTGCTGACAATCAGTCCCGCCGGTGATGAACTCACCCTGGATTTTGCAAAGACCCTGTTATTGGCCGAAGGGCTGGGACAAGACAGCACGCCGGACTATCTGTCCATCAGCTTTTCCTCTACTGACTATGTCGGCCACCTGTTTAGTTCATCCAGCCTTGAAATGGAAGACAACCTGCTGCGCCTGGACAGGACGCTTGCCAGCCTGTTTGCTTTCATCGACAAGGAAGTGGGCCTGAAGCACACCCTGATAGTATTGTCCGCCGACCACGGTGGCCCCGAGGCACCAGGCTATCTGAAGTCGATTAACCAGGACGCCGATTATGTAGACCCGGATCAGTTCAATTCCACGGCCCTGAATAACGCTTTAAAACAAGCACTGAAAATAGATGCTGATCTTGTAGACACTTATTATCACCCCTACGTTTACCTGGACAGGGATAAAGTGGCCGCCGCCGGGCTGGATCTGGCTAAAACCCAACGCGCATTGGCCAATACCCTGAAAACATTTCCGTCCGTGGCCTATACCTTTACCGCCAGTGATATTGAGCAAGGACTGGTGGAGGACTCGCCCATTGCAGCGATGGTTGTCGCCAACCACCAGCCCAAACGCTCCGGAGATGTGTACCTCGTGTTCCGCTCAAAGTCATTTATTGGTGACATGGACGGCTTTGTGGTCGCAGCCAGTCACGGTTCGGTGTGGCGCTATGACCGCCATGTGCCAGTTATCTTTGCCGGCAACGGGCTGCGTTCACAAATGCTTAGCCGCACTATCACACCCTACGATATTGCCGCCACACTGGCCAATAAGCTGGGTGTGGAAGTACCCTCAGGGGCCGTTGGTGAGCCGCTGAAAGAAGTCAGCCAGTGAGATACACTTTTGCCCGCCCCTGAGAGCGCAAGAAACTACGATGTCATTATTCTGGGTGCCGGTGCCGCGGGTTTATTCTGCGCCCTTACCGCTGCCCGGCGCGGCAGGCGCGTATTAATACTGGAAAAATCCAATAAGATTGGAAAAAAAATCCTGATGTCAGGTGGTGGCAGGTGTAACTTCACCAACCACTACATAGAGCCGGACAATTTCATTTCCAACAATCCCCATTTTTGTAAGTCAGCTCTCAAGCGCTATACCCAATGGGATTTTATCGCCATGGTGGAGGATCATGGTATTGAATATGAGGAGCGGGAGCACAGCCAGCTGTTTTGCATTCACTCCGCCGGGGATATATTGGGGATGTTGCTAAAAGACTGTGGGTTGGCTGGCGTGGAAGTCCAGACTCACTGCGATGTGGGAGCTATCGTCGCCACCACTCCCGAACAAAATCACACAGCTTATCAACTCGAAGTCGTCCAGGGTAAAAGCAATAACAAAACCTCTCTCAAGCTGACATGTGAGTCCCTGGTGGTCGCCACAGGGGCACTTTCTATTCCCTCTCTGGGTGGCAGCGACAGAGGTTACAATATCGCTGAGCAATTTGCTCTACCTGTCACT
>JAUVBI010000128.1 GCA_030591305.1 Pseudomonadota bacterium | reverse complement strand
GCGAACGCGGTGGCAGCATTGGCAGAAGCCTCTAAGCCATGAGCACCTACGTCGTCGGCGATATACAAGGCTGCCTCAAACCCCTAAAGTGCCTTTTGAAAGAGGTCGATTTCAACCCAAAAAAAGACGTGCTCTGGTCGGTGGGTGACACGGTAAATCGCGGCCCCAAGTGCCTGAAAACACTACGCTTTCTATACAAGATGAGAAAAAGCCTGGTGCTGGTACTGGGCAATCACGACCTGCATCTGCTGGCCGTGGCTGCCGGTGTGCGTTCCCCCAGCCGCTCCGACACGCTGGATAAAATTCTCAAAGCACCCGACAGGGACAAACTGCTGAAGTGGCTGGTAAAACAGCCATTAATTCATCAACAACATGGCTACACCCTGGTACACGCGGGTATTCCGCCCCAGTGGTCGACAAAACAGGCTGTGTCCTATGCGAAAGAAGTACAAAAGGTTCTGAGAAGCCCCGCCTGCGTGGAGTTTTTCAGGGAAATGTACGGCAATGAACCGGCGGTTTGGTCCGAAGACTTACAGGGCATGGAACGCCTGCGGGTTATCACTAACTACCTAACGCGTATGCGCTTCTGTGATAAAAATGGCATGCTGGACTTGGAGAGCAAGGGCATTGAGCCCAATCCCGGCAGCCCCGCGCAGGGGGCAAAAAAAGTCGCCCCCTGGTTCAGCCATCCCAATCGAAAAGCGGCCGGCGACCGCATACTCTTTGGCCACTGGGCGTCCATTGCCGGGCACACCAACAGCCTCAACGCCATCGGCCTGGACACCGGCTGTGTGTGGGGCGGCCATATGTCGCTCTATGAGCTGGAAACCGGGCAGTTGCGACGCTGTAGCTGCAAAGAATAGGTATACTCCCCCCATGGACATCTACCTGGTTGGCGGCGCCGTGCGCGACGAATTGCTGGACTATCCCGTCAAGGAGAGAGACTGGGTTGTCGTTGGCGCGCGCCCGCAAGACTTGCTTGCACAGGGGTATCGGCAAGTCGGCAAAGACTTTCCTGTGTTCCTGCACCCCAAAACGAAAGATGAGTACGCCCTGGCCCGTACCGAGCGCAAGCAGGGCCATGGTTATAGGGGCTTTGAGGTCGATTGCGACACCACGGTGACCCTGGAAGAAGATTTAATGCGCCGTGATCTCACCGTGAATGCTATCGCCCGCAGTGCTGACGGCAAGTTCATTGATCCCTACAACGGGCGCGCCGACATAGCGGCAAAGGTTCTGCGCCATGTGTCCGCTGCCTTTATTGAAGACCCCTTACGCGTTTTGCGTACCGCCCGATTTGCGGCGCGCTACGCTCACCTGGGCTTTACCATCGCCCCCGAGACCATCGCCCTGATGGGAAAAATCGTTAAATCGGGTGAGTTGAAACATTTATCTGTCGAGCGAGTTTGGGTAGAGATGGAGCGCGCCATGGGCGAGCGGGACCCAGATGTCTTTTTTGCCGTTTTGCGCGACTGCGGTGCCCTGGCCGCCCTGCTCCCGGAACTTGAGGCACTGTTTGGCGTACCGCAGAATGCGGAGCATCATCCGGAGATTGATACCGGCGTGCACACCATGATGGTGTTACAACAGGCGGCAGCTCTCACTTCATCTACCACTGTCCGGTTCGCTGCCCTGTTACACGACCTGGGCAAGGGCACTACCCCCAAAAATGAATGGCCCCGCCATATCGCCCATGAAGTTCGCGGTCTGAGGTTGGTAACAGCCGTGTGCAAGCGCCTCGCCGTGCCAAACCAGCACCGCGACCTGGCTCTGCTGGCCTGTGAATATCACACGCACTGTCACCGGGCTCTGGAGTTGCGCGCCAAAACCCTGATGAAGCTGTTTACCGCCACCGATGCCCTGCGCAGGCCGGAGCGTTTCGAGGAGTTTTTGCTGACCTGCGAGGCCGATAGCCGCGGCCGTCTGGGCCTGGAACAGCGCGACTACCCGCAAACCGCATATTTGCGCAAAGCGTTGTCCACCATCCAGGGGGTTTCCGCCGGTCAATTTGCCAAACAAGGGCTAAAGGGCAAGGCGGTAGGAGAGGCGCTGCATGCAGAGCGGGTAAAGCAGCTGGGGGTGCTGCGGAAGTAAAATCAATCAATTTCTGACACTGATCAGTATTGATGTGCCCTTTAGGGCCTAACCATGCCAAGCTTCCTGCCACTGACACTCCCTGTCACATGCATCTCGACAAAAATAATGGTTAACAATCCAGCGGATTGCCATGAAAACCAGACTGCCGTACACTTGTACAGAATATTTGTACAAAATATTTGCAAAAAGTGCGAGGCAAGTCTTATGCAAACTGTCAACATCAGTGAATTCAGGGCTAACTTATTGAAATATTTAGATATTGCAAGCTCGGGAAGCGAAATTATGGTTACCTCAAATGGAAAGCAACTGGCGACCATTTCTGCACCCAGCAGGCAAAAGGAGGGCGCCAGGGCTCAGCTGGACACTCTTTCCACTACTGCCGTAATCCACGACATCATCAGCCCAATTGACAGTGAGTGGGATGCCCAATTGTGATACTGCTGGATACCTGCGCGATTATTTGGGATGCCCTGCAACCGACAATGCTTACCGAGTCAGCGCGCAGCGCCATTCGCGCGGCAGATGAAACCAATTCGCTCATTGTGTCGGATATTTCAATTTGGGAAATCGCCATGCTAATGAAGAAGGGGCGCATTGAAATAAATACAACACCGTCGAAGTTTTTTACCCTGTTTCTTCAGTCAAGAAGTGTGTCGGTGCAGTCCATTTTACCTGACATCGCCGAGTTATCTGTAAGTTTTGACGCCACCATGAGCAACGATCCCGCAGATCGCATCATCGCGGCTACCGCCATCATTCACAACGCGCAATTGGTAACCGCCGATCAAAATCTCAGAAACAATGCGCTTGTTAACACGATTTGGTAACTGGAAGCACAAGCTTTCAGATGCACACTCACTATTCAGACTTAGTGCCGCGCTCGATCAACACACCCACACCTCTAGCCTGCGCCACTGCACCGGGCTTGCATAAGCGCAGGCGCAGCCAGGGTACACTGAATTCATCCAGAACAATCGCTGCCACCTGCTCCGCCAGAGTCTCTATCAACTGAAACTGGCTGTTTTCGATAAACTCCCGCAGGCGAGTACATACCACTGCGTAGTCCAGCGCGTCGGAAATTT
Source organism: Pseudomonadota bacterium (assembly GCA_030591305.1). The sequence goes on along the minus strand of JAUVBI010000128.1, from coordinate 5,348 downwards.
CATCTGCCCGGGCAGCGCGTTTGTTGTCATTGGCCATCTCCAGATCCAGCACCACGATCTGGCGCACTTTGCGCTCCCAGTCGTAGACACCGATAACGGTATCAACCTGTAACTCCCGGATGAAGACAATATCCATTTAACGGTTCACCTGGTCGTTGCTCAAACTTTCCTTTAGCGCCGGCAGCTCTTCCATAGGCCAACGCGGCCGCACTTTTGTGTCGGGCGAGTCGACCTGCCCCGCCGCTAAACGCTGGGCGCCAGCGTAGGCAATCATTGCGCCATTATCTGTACAAAACAGGGGGGCGGGATAGAAGACTTTAGCCTGTTCCTTTTTCAAAGCCTTTTTAAGTTGTGTCCTGAGGCGTAAGTTTGCGCTCACTCCGCCCGCCATAACCAGGGTCTTTAAATTTTCCTGCTTTAATGCCCTGCGGCATTTTATCACCAGTGTAGCCACCACGGCCTCCTCAAAAGCCCGGGCAATATCGCATTTATCCTGCTCACTCAGCTCACCCGATTCATTCGCCTCACGACACCGTGCCACGGTGTTCAAGGTATAGGTTTTAAGCCCGCTGAAGCTGAAATCGAGCCCTGGACGATTGACCATAGGCCGTGGAAAATCATAACGCGATGGGTCACCTTTTTCGGCTATTCGTCCTATTTGTGGCCCCCCGGGATAGGGCAGGCCCATCATTTTGGCCGCCTTGTCAAAGGCCTCACCAGCGGCATCATCCAGGGACTCCCCCAGTAATGTGTACTGGCCGATACCGCCCACACGAACCAGCTGGGTATGACCGCCAGAAACCAACAGGGCTACAAAGGGAAACTCCGGGGGGTTCTCCTCCAACATGGGCGCCAGCAAATGGCCCTCCATATGGTGAACACCCAGTACCGGAATACCCCAGCCCCAGGCCAGTGCCCGCGCCAGTGTTGCGCCCACCATCAAGGCGCCCACCAGACCGGGCCCCGCGGTGTAGGCAATACCGTCAATATCGGTGGGCTGGCAGCCCGCTTCTTTCATCACTTCTTCTATTAAGGGCAGCGCCTTGCGCACATGGTCCCTGGAGGCCAGCTCTGGCACCACCCCACCATATTCGACATGCACATCAATCTGGCTGAACAAAGCGTGCGCCAACAGGCCACGCCGCGTGTCATACAGCGCCACACCAGTTTCGTCACAGGACGTTTCCAGACCCAAAATCAGCATATTCGAAATAGGGGTCTGACCCCGGTTTTTAGGGGTCTGACCCCGGTTTTTGCCATCATTGTGTCATCATAATGTAGGGTCACTCTCGGAGCCAGCCAAACAGCGGCAAATTACCACCCTTCTTTTTGAAATCACCATGCGACAGGCCTTTGCAAATCACCGCCGATAAGTATAGAATGCGCGCCCTCTGAGGTAATGCTGTAGCGATTGCGGCTGCCTGAAAGTTAAATGAAATGTAAACCAGACAGGTAAAAGATTAATGCCAGCTATTAGACTCAAGGAAAACGAGCCCTTTGACATCGCACTGCGTCGTTTCAAGCGCTCCTGCGAGAAAGCGGGTGTTCTCGCTGAAGTTCGCAAACGTGAGCACTACGAGAAGCCCACAACGGTTCGCAAGCGCGCCTCCGCCGCTGCTGTGAAGCGTCACCTGAAGAAGTTGTCCCGGGAAAACCGCAAGCGCGTTCGTCTGTACTAGGCTCTTTCGAGTTAGTACAGGCCCACAAATCCCATGAGCGAAACCTCTCTACGAGATACCATCAAAGCTGCTATGAAGGCGGCTATGAGGGCGAGGGAAAAGCAACGCCTGGGTACCATCCGGCTGATTCTGGCCGAATTCAAGCGTATTGAAGTGGATGAGCGCATCGAAATTGATGACGAGCGCGCACTCGTTGTACTCGACAAAATGCTCAAACAACGCCGTGACTCCGCCAAGCAGTTCACTGATGCCGGCCGCGAAGACCTCACCGCCCAGGAAAACCTGGAAATAGGCCACATTCAGGAATTCCTTCCCGCCCAGCTGAGCGAAGCCGAACTGATCGACATGGTAGATGCCGCCATCGCTGCGACAGATGCCACGGGCATGCAGGCCATGGGCCCCGTTATGGGCCAGCTCAAACCCCAATTACAGGGTCGCGCCGACATCGGTGCCGTTAGCCAGATGGTGAAATCCCGTCTAGTCGGCTAATATCCTCCCACTATGGCAGGATTGATCCCCCAAACATTTCTGGACGACCTACTGGACCGCCTCGACATCGTCGAAGTGGTAGACCGCCGCGTCAAACTGAAAAAAACCGGTAAAAACTACTCTGCACGTTGCCCCTTTCACGACGAGAAGACCCCCTCCTTCAGTGTCAACCCGGAAAAACAGTTCTACTACTGCTTCGGCTGTGGTGCCGGGGGCAATGCCCTGGGTTTCGTCATGGACTACGAGAATCTGGAGTTTCCCCAGGCGGTAGAAACCCTGGCGGGCAGCGTCGGCATGAGCGTGCCCCGGGAAGAATCCCGACCCACCACAGGCCCCGGTTCCAAGGTCGAGGAACAGAGTAATCGCGAGCTATATACGCTTATGGAGCAAGTGGCCAAGTACTACCAGCAGCAGCTGCGCAAGCACCCCCAGGCCAAGCGTGCCGTGGAATACCTTAAGAAGCGCGGCCTCACCGGTGTTATCGCAAAAGCATTTGATATGGGGTTTGCCCCACCGGGCTGGGACAACCTCATCAAAGCCCTGGGCGAGAACGACGGCCAGCGCGCCCTGCTGCTGAAATCGGGCATGCTGGTACAAAACGACGCGGGAAAAATCTATGATCGCTTTCGAGACCGGGTTGTCTTCCCCATACGAGACCAACGGGGCCGGGTGATAGCCTTTGGCGGCCGGGTATTGGGCGACGACAAACCCAAATACCTGAACTCCCCGGAAACCGGTATTTTCCACAAGGGCCGTGAATTATATGGCCTGTATCAGGCCAAGCAGGCCAACCGCAAACTGCAGCGGGTATTGGTTGTTGAAGGCTATATGGATGTCATCGCCCTGGCCCAGCATGGTATTACCTATGCCAGCGCCACCCTGGGCACCGCCACCAGCGCCAACCACCTGCAGCGCATTTACCGGCTCTGCGCGGAAATTGTATTTTGTTTTGACGGCGATGAAGCCGGTCGCAAGGCGGCATTTCGGGCCATGGAGACCGCCCTGCCCTGCATGGAAGATGGACGCCAGGCGAGGTTCCTGTTTCTGCCGGAAGGGCAAGACCCCGACGATGCCGTGCGCGAGGGTGGTGCCGAACATTTTGAGCAGCTGCTGGCAGGCGCCACACCACTGGAAACCTTCCTGTTCGACGCGCTGGCCGAGGGCATTGACACCAGCAGTATGGACGGGCGGGCACGCCTCAGCAAAAAGGCCCTGCCCTATCTGCGCACATTGCCAGAGGGCATATATCGCCAGCTGATGTTTCAGGCCCTGGCAGAGCAAACCGGCCTGGACGTCAATACGCTCATGAAGCTGGAGGCGCCACCGGCACCCAAACAGACACATGAGCCTACAGCGGACTCAGCGCAGGACTACCCACCAGATTACCCCGGTGAGGATTCGGCCGGCCCCAGGCAGCGCCCGGTAAGCCAGGCGCCCATGGCCAACTATTCCAATTTCGCCCAGGCCGCGATTGCCCTGTTGTTACACCAGCCGACGGTCGCCAAACTGGGGGACCCCGCCAGGCTGGCCGAACTGGAAGGTGAAGATATTGGTCTGCTGCGGGAACTGCTGAATTTGCTGCGCCGCCGTCCGGAATCGAACACCGCCATGCTGTTGGGTCACTGGTATGGAACCCCCGAGGGCGACCTGCTCAGCCGCCTGGCAGGGCAGGAGCGACTCATTCCCACTGAGGGAATTGAACAGCAGTTTGTAGACACTATCGAGGTATTATCGCAGCTGCCCCACCAGACGAAACTCAGTGCTGAGGTCGACAAATTGAAACTCACCAACTACTCTGAAATAAGCGATTTGGAAAAACAGCAGCTCAAAGAGTTGCTGAGAAGCAAACACCAGCGGGACGCACAGCGCAATAAACGCAAATAAGCCCGAAAATACTGACCTAACGGCTGGTTAAGCCCTTGATATTTCGGTTATAATCGCCGGCTAATTTTTATCCAGCTGTATTTATTCGCCCGTCCACGTCAAGCAAAGGTGCCCATTTAATGTCCGATGTCGTGCAACAAGAGTCTCGCCTGAAAACCCTCATCTCCAGAGGAAAGGAGCAGGGCTATCTGACCTACGCTGATGTGAATGACCACCTGCCCCGGGATATCTCCGACCCCGACCAGGTTGAAGACATCATTCAGATGATTAATGATATGGGCATCAAGGTATTCGAGGTAGCACCCGATGCCGATGACCTGCTTATGGCCGAGGGTGACAGCTCTGCCGACGATATCGCCGCCGCCGAAGCCGCCGCGGCACTGGCCGCCGTTGAAACCGAAGCTGGCCGCACCACCGACCCGGTTCGTATGTACATGCGCGAGATGGGCACAGTAGAACTACTCACCCGGGAAGGCGAGATTGTTATCGCCAAGCGTATCGAAGAGGGTATTCGCGAGTTACTGGCGGCTCTTGCCAGCTATCCCGGCGCCGTCGACTACGTTCTGGCTGAATACGAACTGGTGGCCAAGGAAGAGAAAAAGCTGACCGACCTGATGATCGGCTATCTTGAGCCCGCCGAGCACGTTCCCTCCGCCGCCGAAGTGGCTGCCGCACGCGAGCGCGCCGAGGCTGCAGACAACGACGACGATGACGAAAAAGACACTGGGCCAGATCCCGTTGAGGCAAAGAAACGCTTCACCGCCCTGAAGCGCCAGAACAACAAAACCCAAAAAGCCATTGCCACCCACGGTCGCGACAGCAAAGCCGCTCTCAAGGAAATGGAAAAACTGGGCGAATTGTTCAAGTTCTTCAAATTTACCCCCCGGGTCTTCGACCCTATTAGCAAGTCAGCGCGCAGTGCCTTGACCGTGATTCGCAATCAAGAGCGCGACATCATGCACATTGCTATTCGGCAGTGCGGCATGCCAAGAAAGGACTTTATCTCCTCCTTCGTGGGCTCAGAGGCCGACCTGAAGTGGGTAACACGGCACACGCGCGGCAAAAAGGACAGCGCCATCAAGCTGGCAGAGCAGAAAGAACTCATCCAGCGCCTGCAGCGTAGAATTGCCCAGGTTGAGGTTAAAAGTGGCCTCATTGTCAGTGAAATTAAAGAGATCAACCGCCGCATGTCCATGGGCGAGGCCCGTGCCCGTCGCGCCAAAAAAGAAATGGTGGAAGCTAACTTGCGACTGGTTATCTCCATCGCCAAAAAGTACACCAACCGCGGCCTGCAGT
>JAUVBI010000117.1 GCA_030591305.1 Pseudomonadota bacterium | reverse complement strand
GGCCCAGACCACCGCTGCCCCCGCAACGGTAATGTAGCATCGCTACCAGCCCGACACCTGCCTGGACAAACTTTATATCAATGGAGCGGAGGGCTTCATTAAAGGCGCTCTGGTGCCCCTGGCATTACATCTCCTTCTGTACCCTCCCTCATTAGCCCCTGTTTACTGGCGTGAGGAATATCATGACAACTTTTACAAAGCTTCCTACCAAGCGGACTGCATTTGCCCTGGCGACTGTTTTCACAGTCTCTGCACCCGCTTTTGCAAACAAAAAACTGGAGGAAGTCATTATCACTTCTTCCAGGGTCGAAATGCCCCTGCGGCAAATTGGCACCTCGGTTTCCCTTATTACGGAACAGGATATTGAAGACCGTGGCTATAATTCCCTGGTGGATGTGTTACGCAACCAGCCCTCTGTATCGGTGAGCAGTGCTGGCGGCGCGGGCAAAGCCACTGCCCTGCGTATTCGCGGTGAGGCGGGATACCGCACCCTGGTGCTGCTCGACGGCATCGATATTTCTGACAGCTCCGGCACCCAGGTATCCCCTCGCTGGGAGCATTTACAGAGCACGGGTATCTCCCGTGTGGAAATTCTGCGTGGCCCCCAGGGCCTGATGTATGGCGCGGATGCCGGTGGGGTCGTAAATATTGAGAGTCGCAGCACAGGATCTGGCATCGACGGTGATGTAAGCGCCCAGGGTGGCCGCTATGGCACCCAGCAATACGCCGGCTCTCTGGGTGGTGGAAACGACACCCTGAATTTCAATATTTTTGCCTCGGACTACCAAACGGATGGCTTTAATTCTCGCACCACTGACACGGTGCTGCAGGATGACGACGGTTATGAAAATACCACAGTCCACGGCCGCTTTGGTTGGAGCCCCAGTGAAGCACTGCGGTTCGAGTTTATCGCCCACGATGTCGATGCAGATAATGACTATGACAGCTGTTTCAGTAGTATTACATTCAACACAGTGGATGACTGTAGCGACAGCTTTGGCCAAACCAGCTATCGCGCTACCGCCGAAATCGGCACAGGGTCTTTCAGCCACAAACTCGCTTATAGCGACTCGAGCACCGAACGGACTTTTTTTTCCGAGGGCCTGAGCAGCTTCGCCACCGACGGTGGCCTGGAACGCGTTGAATACCTTGGAACCTGGACCGGCGATGACGCACTGCGCCTGGTCTACGGCATCGATTTCGAAACAGAGTCCATCGATGATGGGAGTTTTGACAGCGATCGCGACCAGATCGGCTATTACGCCGAGTACCAGGGTGGCTTCAGCGAACGATTCTTTGTCACAGCCGGTGTCCGCTACGATGACAACGACGACTTTGATACGCATACGTCCTGGCGCGCCAGCACTGCTTACCTGATAAATATTTCGAGTGGAGAACTGAAATTCAAGGCGAGTTACGGCACCGGCTTCCGCGCGCCCAGCCTGTTTGAAATTTCCTATAACAACGGCCCTTTTGCCACATTTCCGGCGTCTGAAACTGACCTGATTGAGGAAACCACCGAGGGTTTCGATCTGGGCCTTGCCTATTACGGCGATGGTGGCATTGTTGTGGAGGCAGTGTACTTCGACCAGAAAATTGATGACCTGATCGATTTTGACCTGAGCAACTTTTCCGGCTACTTACAATTCAAGGGGGAATCCTCCTCCAAAGGTGTAGAGCTTGTTGGCGAAATTCCAGTGGCAGATAGCTGGTTCTTCAGCGGCAATTACACCTACAATGAGGCAGAGGACCCCGATGGAGATCAGCGCCTGCGCGCGCCCAAGCACCTGGCCAACATAGGAGTCAGCTACAGGCCGTTGGGGGGCATGTTAGCCATCAACCTGTTTGCCCGCAGCTCACATGATGCTGTAGACAGCTTTGGAGTAGACATTGATGACTATGAAGTACTGGATCTGACTGCGCGGTACCAGGTATTAGACGGCTTGGAAATCTTCGCGCGAATAGAAAACCTGCTGGACGAAGATTATGAGGAAGTTCCCACTTATAATACTTCGGGAACTGCAGGCTACGCTGGTGTACGCTACTCTTTCTAGAGAAATAGCCATGCAGGGGTAATCAGGTGAGCGACTCAAAACACAAAGCCGCCATGAAAAAACAAAAGGCGAATGTAGATGCTGCAATCGCCTCTGCCGATACCGAGCGGGGCGTTTCCGTGCTACTCACGGGAAACGGCAAGGGCAAGTCCAGCTCGGCCTTTGGCATGGTGATGCGCGCGCTGGGCTACGACCAAAAAATCGGTGTTGTTCAGTTCATTAAAGGGAAGCAGCTTTCAGGCGAAGAAATTTATCTGCGTGAGCACTGCCCGCAAATAGATTTTTATCAGATGGGCACAGGCTTTACCTGGGACACCCAGGACCGCAATGGTGATATCAGCGCCGCCAAAAAGACCTGGGTGGAGGCTAAACGGATGTTGGCTGACAGCAGTTTCGACCTGGTTATTCTGGATGAACTCACTTATATGATCGCCTTCAAATACCTCGATGAAGCCGAGATTATCGACGCAATAAAGCTTCGCCCTGCGCAGCAGAGTGTTGTGGTCACCGGTCGCGGTGGCGGTAGTAAACTTGCCGATGCCATGGATACCATCTCGGAGATCAAAGAGCTGCGGCACGCCTACACCTCCGGAATAAAAGCACGCAAGGGCGTGGATTATTAGCAATTTTGCCCTCAAGCGAAGACAGCAAGCAAAGGCACTTATAACTGGCCTGCTGATTCTACTCCCTCTGTGCACACTGTTGGGGCTGGCCAAGGGTGCCGTCCCCTTAAGCTTCCCGGAGGTCATGGATGGCCTGCTGCATACGCTCTCAGGTGATGCAAGCTCACAGAGCGCTGTCATTGTCGGCCAGTTGCGCCTACCCCGGATATTACTGGCAGCGGTAATGGGGGCGACCCTGGGTATGAGTGGAGCCGCCATGCAGGGATTATTTCGCAATCCCCTGGCTGATCCCTCTCTTATCGGTGTTACCGCTGGCGCGTCACTGGGTGCGGCACTGTTCATTGTGATGGGAAGCTCTGTTCTGCAAGGCTACGTCGGCTTAACACTCATCTCTGTGGGAGCCTTCATCGGTGGCGTGATTGCCGTGCTCTTTGTTTATCGCCTGGCAAGTTCAGGCAATGGTACCTCCGTCGCAACCATGTTGCTCGCCGGGATAGCCATTACGGCGCTGGCGGGGGCGCTGGGGAGTCTGCTGGAATTTTTTGCCGACAATGAAATGCTCAGACGTATCAGTTTATGGAAAATGGGTGGCCTGGATGGTGCCAGTTATCCCCGTCTACTTGTTGCATCAACAGTGACTTGTGCGGTTCTTATTGCCCTGCCCCGCTACGCCACCGCCCTCAACGCCCTGTTGCTGGGCGAGTCCGAGGCCCGGCACCTGGGCATTGATGTTGACCGGGTTAAAATAGCGTTGATAGTCTGGGTGGCCATCGGTGTGGGAACCTCTGTTGCCATGGTGGGCACCATCGCTTTTGTCGGCCTAGTGGTGCCACATATTGTGCGTATGCTGATAGGGCCCAATCATCTTTTCTTACTACCCGCCTCGGCCCTGGCGGGCGCTATACTGCTGTTGATCGCAGATACCCTGTCTCGCACCCTGATAGCACCCACCGAATTACCCGTGGGAATCATTACGGCAATTATTGGCGTACCGTTTTTCATCTCCCTGCTTCGCAACAGACACCACTACGGTATGCAGGGATGAGTCTGCTAAGCCTGCAAAACCTGAGCACAGCCCCCTGGGGGCCGACGCTGCTGGAAAATATAAATTTTGATCTCGATGCCGGCCGTATTCTGGGTGTTGTCGGCCCCAACGGTGCGGGAAAAACCAGCCTTCTCAATACGCTGGTGGGAGATATTCCATTACAGTGCGGCAGCTTGCAACTGGCAGGCAAGCCCCTACAGAATTGGCCAAGGCGAGAACTCGCCCGCAACATGGCCTACCTGCCACAATTGTCCCTGCTGAACTTTCCCTATACCGTGGAAGAAGTCATTCTACTGGGCCGCAGCCCCCACGACACAGGTAGCGTCGTCGACAGGGGGGTTATGGAAAAAGTGTTACAGCTCACTGACACGACCCACCTGCGCGGCAGGCTCTACACACAGCTGTCCGGCGGAGAAAAACAACGCGTGCAACTGGCGCGAATTTTCGCCCAGATCTGGCAGGCCGACTCCCTTCAGGGAAAACTATTACTGCTCGATGAGCCCACTGCAGCCCTGGACATTCAACATCAACAGAGTACCGGCGCCGCCATTCAAAATCTCGCCGACCGGGGCTGTGCAATCGTGGTGGTGATTCACGATTTTAACGCCGTGTCCTCTCTTGTCGACGAGGTTGTCGTTCTGGACAAAGGCCGACAGGTCGCCCATGGCATACCCGGGGACGTGTTCACTGAAGAGCTGTTTAAGTGTACCTTTAACGCCGATGTGGTCATTGCCACTCATCCCTACCGCGATCAACCCCAGATCATTCCCCGCTAGCTATCGCGATGATGAAATACCTCATACTCCTGTTATTTTCCACATTTGCCCACGCTTCGAGCATCACCGTTGAAGATTATCTGGGAAGGCCTGTGACACTGGAGTCACCCGCCATGCGTATTGTTGCCCTCGCCCCCCACATTGTCGAAAACCTGTACAGCGCCGGTGCGGGCGACAAACTGGTGGGTGTTGTAAGTTACAGCAACTACCCTCTGCAGGCCTCCAATATCCAAAAAGTCGGCTCGTATGCCGCCTTTAGCCTGGAGACCATTGTCTCCCTGCAGCCCGACCTGATCCTGATGTGGGGCTCGGGAAACGGCATGCGAGCCCTGGAAAAACTTGAGACCCTGGGCATTCCAGTTTTTGTCAGCGAGCCCAGACAGCTCTCTGACGTTGCACGTTCCATTCGCCTACTGGGGCAACTTGCCGGCACAGAACAAACAAGTGAGGCAGAGGCTCTGCGTATAGAGCGCGAAGTTCTCCTGCTCAAGGCCGTCTATGGTTACAGTCAAACTCTCACCGTTCTCTACCAGATATGGAACGAGCCGTTGCAAACACTCAATGGAGATCACTTGATCAGTCAGGTCATTGAGCTGTGCGGCGGCAGTAATATTTTTGGGGATACCGAAATCCTGGCCCCAAAGATTAACATTGAATCAGTTTTGCACCGCAATCCGGACGTCATTATCGCCAGCGGCATGAGCAAAGCGAGACCGGAATGGCTGGACAACTGGTTCAACTACCCATCATTGACCGCAGTGAAAAATAACGCCCTGTTTTTTATCGATCCTGATCACATTCAGCGCCCAACGGCCAGAGTGCTTCTGGGCGCTAGGGATCTCTGCGAAAAACTCAACACAGTGCGTTACTAGCTCTTGCCCATCTGATCTACCGCATAGGTGTAAACCACGTCTGTACTTGAGTTTAGAGCAGTCTCAGCAGAGTCCTGGATCACGCTGATAATAAAGCCAATCGCCACCACCTGCATGGACACCTCATAGGAGATACCAAATAGGGAACAGGCCAGCGGCACCAACAATAAACTGCCCGAAGGCACGCCACTTGCACCACAGGCCGCCAGTGCAGAGATAACACACAGCACCAGGGCACTGCCCAGCGAGACTTCAATACCCAGAGTGTTTGCAGCGGCAAGGGTTAACACCGTAATGGTTATTGCAGCCCCCGCCATATTGACGGTTGCACCGATTGGGATAGTAACTGTATAGAGCTCTTCGCTGATACCCAGTTTTTCCGCCAGCGACAGGTTAACCGGTATATTGGCAGCCGAACTGCGGGTGAAAAATGCAGTAACGCCCGACTCTCTCAGGCATTGAAAAACCACCGGATAGGGATTCTTTTTAGTAATGAAATAGACGATAGCCGGATTGACCAGCAAGGCGACTATTAACATGCAGGCCACCAGCAACAGGGCCAGATTCGCATAACCGGCCAGAGCCTCAATTCCTATAGTAGCAACCGTAAAGCAAACCAGACCAAATATACCTACCGGTGCCAGACGAATAATAAGGCGAACAATATCTGTCATGCCACCGGCAAAAGTCTGCAAATGCAACTTGAAACTATCCGGCGCCTTGCGAAAGCTGATCCCCAACAATATGGCCCAAGTAAGACAGCCCAGGAAATTTCCCGTAATCAGCGCGTTGATGGGGTTGTCGATCAGTTTAAACAGTACATCGGTTAATACAGAAGTCACTTGCGCCGGGGGATTGCCCTCTGCCACCCCACTCAGGGCGATAGTTTGCGGAAACGCCTGACTCATAAGAAGCGCCACCACAGCGGCCAGTATTGTACCTACCAGGTACAGGATAATAGTGGCAAAGGTCTTGCGGCCATCACTACCGGATTCATGTTTATTGGCAACGGCAGACATCACCAATATCATCACCAGCAGCGGTGCAACGGCCTTGAGCATGCCGACAAACAACTGTCCCAACAGGCCCAGTTCCTCAGCGAGACCGGGGGAAACAACACCCATCAGGGCCCCCAGTGCAACACCTATTAGAATCTGCGGGACAAGACCTATCTTCTTCATTAAATTATCCACCACCTATGACTGTATTATTTGATCTGGGGCAACTTTTTAGAAGGTACCAAGCTTATACAAATTTCCCCGCAGAGCAAGGCCTTGTATAAGCCAACCTGTTTGCTATGCTCCGAAGCCAGTATCTAATTCACATTTAATTAACTCAGGAGAATATCGTGAAACCCGAGACCATTGCCCTGCACGCCGGCTACAGCGCTGAACCGACCACCAACGCGGCCACAACTCCCATATACCAGACAACATCCTATACCTTTAACGACAGCCAGCACGGAGCCGACCTGTTTGACCTGAAAGTGCCGGGAAACATCTACAGCCGTATCATGAACCCAACCAATGGCGTCCTGGAGCAACGCCTGACCGAATTAGAGGGTGGTGTGGGTGCGCTGTGCGTAGCATCTGGCATGGCCGCTATTCGCTACTCCATTGAAGCTATTGCCGAAGTGGGCAGCAATATTGTCAGCACCTCACAATTGTATGGGGGCACCTACAATCTTTTTGCCCACACCTTTCCACGCCAGGGCATAGAGACCCGTTTTGCCGACGCAGATGATTTCGAGCGGGTAAAATCCCTGATCGATGACAACACCAAGGCCCTGTTTTGCGAATCTATTGGCAACCCGGCGGGAAATATCGTAGATATACAGAAGTGGGCCGATATTGCCCATGAAGCAGGTGTTCCACTAATCGTAGATAATACCGTTGCCACACCACTGCTATGTCGCGCATTCGACTTTGGTGCCGATATTGTTGTGCACTCCCTGACCAAATATATCGGCGGCCACGGCACCACTATAGGAGGCGCCATCGTCGACTCTGGGAAATTCGACTGGGCAGCGCATGCCGACCGCTTTCCCATCATGAACACACCTGACCCCTCCTACCACGGTGTGGTATATACCGAAGCCATGGGGCCAGCGGCCTATATCGGCCGATGCAGGGTTGTTCCACTGCGCAACACCGGGGCAGCACTGTCGCCACACAGCGCATTCCTGATTATGCAGGGCTTGGAGACTTTGGCCTTGAGAATGGAAAGGCACTGCGAAAACGCCGAAAAGGTCGCAAAACACCTGCACGAGCACCCACTTGTGAACTGGGTAAATTACGCTACGCTGCCAGACAGCCCATACCGGGAAACCTGCAACAGAATTTGCGGCGGCAGGGCCTCGGGCATCATCAGCTTTGGCATCAAAGGCGGCGCAGAAGCTGGCAGCAAGTTTATCGATGCGCTGCAATTGATACTCCGACTGGTCAATATCGGTGATGCCAAATCATTATCCTGCCACCCCGCCAGCACAACCCACCGTCAACTCAATGCACAGGAGCTTGCATCGGCAGGTGTAACTGAGGATATGGTGAGAATATCAGTGGGCATCGAGCATATAGATGACATCCTGGCAGACATTGACCAGGCACTGGAGGCCAGTCGCTGATTAAACCTTCTCGACAAACATAAACCGGGGGCATGTTGCCCCCTCATGCTCAACTGTTTCAATGAACATAGCCAGGGGGCGTACCCACAAGCCGCCCTCCCCGTACAGGGGTGTGTATACGACCAATTGATCACCACTTTCTGAGTGTGTGGCAACACCGTGTACCTGATATTCACCGCCTTTGAAATGGCGGTATTTTCCCAACTCTAATTCCATATTCAACGCAAGTGCGCCTCCGGCCGGATGAAACAACCTGACAATCTGTTACTATCCATCAAACCACTACTACTCAGCAAGTATCTGATGACTTTTCCACTCTCTGTTCTGGATCAATCCCTGACCCGCTCCGCAGATCAGGCAGCCATCGCGCTGCAAGAAACCATTGAGATGGCCCAGTGGTGTGAAAAATTGGGGTACAAACGTTTCTGGGTATCTGAACACCATGCGTTTTCTGCCGTGGCAGGCAGTGCACCGGAAGTGCTTCTCGCAGCCCTGGGCGCCGCCACAAGCAGTATTCGCATCGGTTCTGGCGGCATTATGCTGCCCCACTACAGCGCCTACAAAATCGCCGAAGTGTTCTCCCTTCTGGCCAACTTGTATCCCGGCCGTGTCGATTTAGGCGTGGGCCGGGCGCCCGGTGCAGACATGTCGACAGCGGTTGCACTGGCAACAGACGGACGGCCCAAATTCGAGAAGTTTCCAGAGTTGGTCGCCCAGCTAAGCAACTATCTATGGGCCGACAATACCCAGCCCCTGGTCAGCCCCAAACCTCCACCAGACTTACCCCTGTGGATGCTGGGTTCCAGCCAGGACAGCGCCATACTGGCCGCTCAACGGGGGCTGCCCTACAACCTGGGCCTGTTTATCAACCCCCAGGCCGATCACCACCTCATTGGTATGTATAAAGAGCGTTTTCAGGCCAGTGAAAAACTGTCTTCACCCCATGCAATTCTAACCATTAGTGTGTTTTGTGCCGACGATGAGCAACAGGCCAAAGCCCTGCAGCTAACCTACGACCTCAATCTCTTTCGTTTCTTTACCGGTCAGAGCACGGGCGTATCACTGACACCCCAGGAGGCACTGGCCTACCCGCTGGGGCCGCAGGAACGGGCATTTATCGCCGGTAGAATTGATAGCCGGGCTGTGGGAACACCCGAGCAGGTTAAGGAACAGGTTTCACACCTGGCCAACCTGCACGACGCCGATGAGATAATGGTGGTTACCAATATATATTATTTTGAAGACCGGAAGCGTTCGTTTGAATTGCTGG
>JAUVBI010000152.1 GCA_030591305.1 Pseudomonadota bacterium | reverse complement strand
CTTGTGCATGACCCACCGTGTTGTCAAGCCGGCAGGTCTATCTAGCTAGCTCCACCTTTTGCAATTTTCAGGTATTTCGATTCACGATGCCCCGATAGGTCACGGGTTCAGTTGCGACAGCTTGCTGAAGGAGCCGGTAAAATAGCAGGCCCCGCGAGCCTGACGCGCGATGATTAAAGCGGAAAGTAAATTCATTGAGGTAGTAATCAATCTGCTCACCGCGCATCGCGGCCTGATGCGCTCGATGGGCTCCTTGCAACCATTGTTGTAGCATCAGGGCAACTCGATGCACACCGGGCATCGATACTTGCGCAGGGCTGTCGTCACCGAGATGGCCGTGGCGGCGATGCTCATAATCATGCTTGCTGAGTGTCAGGCAGGTCCTGGTCCCGTCAGTATCGATCCGGGCGCCCGTTTCGACTGTTTCGCACACAAACGGAACGACGTACTGCTCTTCGGCGTGTGGTATTCGTCGAAGACGGATCCGCCCGAGGCCAGTACTCGACCGAATGTCGATCTCTACCGCCATAATGACCAGGGTCCTCGGTGTTGGCCGTTTTTTTTGTTTCCGACCGGGCCGTAAACTCAATTGTTGTTCAACTTGAACACCCACATAGGCCTCACCCACTTCCACCGAGCCATGCAACGGTTCACGAGCGGAATGCGCCATTGCCAAGCGCAAACGATGCAACATAGCCCAGCTCGTTTGGTAACTCCCAATGCCCAGGGCCTGCTGTAACTCCAGCGCGGTGACTCCAAATTTCAGGCTGGTGAGATACCACATTGCTGCGAACCAGGTGCGTAACGGCGTCCGTGTCTTATCAAAAATGGTTCCCGCTGTTGCCGTACATTGGTGGCGGCATGACGGGCACACTAAACGGTTGCGGCTGGACCGGTACGATTCCCCGGCCTTACCGCAGGCAGGGCAGACGAAGCCCGTCGGCCAACGCAGCTGCTCAAGATAATGCAAACAAGCCAGCTCATCGCCAAACCGGTCGCTGAACTGGCTGAAACTGTGTGGATAGTCGCCTTGTGGCTGAACCGAGGCATTATTGCTGGTGTTCATCGTTACGTTATTGGCAAAGCAAGTGGAGCTAATAGGATAGTGCAAGCTCGCCCGCATTGACAGGAAGTCAATCATCGGAACTCGACCTCTACTACTCTAATCGACGACATGCCGGCCGCTGAGCGGTCGGGGCAGGGTAAAATTGCCCGATTCATCGCCGCTGGCGATGTGGAAGCGCCCAGCAAAACCGTCCCGACACGGATTTGACAGCAGCTCAAAAATGGGCCAGCATCCACGTGTTCAAGTCTACAAAAACAGGATGAACTTAATATGGAAAGTGGGAAGGGCCGCGGCAAGATGCCGCAGTTGTCAAGAAGACAACTACTGAAATTTACCCTGGGTGCCTCTGCTGCAGGCGGAGCTGCACTGCTGATTGCTCCGGTCGCTTCTGCCGAAGAGGCCGTCTGCGCGAACCTCGATGATGTTTTTAGCAACTACGCATCACTTAACTACAGAGAAGTATCCCCGTACGAGAATGAAAGGTGCGGCAACTGTTCATTCTTCACGCCCAGGGCCGATAGCCACTGTGGCGATTGTGAAATGATGGATGACACAACAAATGAAACCGGGTGGTGTGACTCCTGGGGCATCGAAGGGGTTAAATAACTCTGTTTAAATGGCCGGCTCATATCAAACAGGCATCCTGTCTCTGTAAGGGATAATGAGTCGGCTCAGTGCTGCTTTTCAGTCCCGGATTGGCGTCTTCCATTTTCGATGCGTTGCATAAGACCGGATAGAACAACTTTCTGAAAGGTTATCGCCGGGGAAGGCAATGCGTGCCGGACCGGGATTCCAAGGCAGGCCTGCCAACCGGCAGCCAATTCAACTGACTTAACTAACCCACCCTCCTTTCACTCCCATCACATCAACCCTCGCTACAATAAAGGTTATACAGCAAGGAAACGACAGCGCCCACCTCCTCCCCCAACAGGGAGTAATAAACCGTTTGGGCTTCACGTCGGCTAGTGACGACACCCTCATGACGCATACGCGCTAAATGTTGTGACAGCGGTGACTGGGGTATATCAATTTTATTACTGAGTTCTGTGACCGAACATTCACCTTGCTTCAGTTCACACAAAATCATCATGCGGTGAGGGTGACTCAATAATTTCATCAGAGCCGCTGCCTGGGCAGCATTTTCACGCATCAATTCCAAATCCATTCGCTACTCCAGTTGTTATAAATCAAAGCCGTACTAAGTCAATCTTCTGCTAACTCAATCCTGCACGCGTTCAGGCTTGCGCAAACCCCATCATGTGCTATATCAATCTAGTGTTGAATCAGGACTTGTTATGTTAGATATTTATAATAAACTAACTAAAAAGAATACGGGCGACAAATTATATGCGGGGCTGTAATGAGTCAACGGGATAGAAGCAAACATAAAGATCGTTTTGACATATCCTTATTGCAGGAAAGCGAAAAATTGCGCGGCCTTGAGCGCCGCAACTTTCTAAAGAAAAGCCTGGGTATGGCTGGCGCACTGACTGCATCCGGACTGGCGGGTAAGACCGTTGCCGCTGGCGCCCCCCCCGAGGTTCCCGCCTGGACCAAGCGCCTGGGCTCTGGGGTACTCACCCATCCTTACGGGCAGCCTTCAAAACATGAAGCTCATGTGCAAAGACGCACTGTTGACTGGCTTACCGCTGATCGTATTTCTTCGATAAGCTTTACCCCTTTAGCTGACCTTAAAGGCATCATCACGCCCAGCGGGGTGGTCTTTGAGCGCTACCATTCAGGCGTTCCAGAGATTGACCCGCAGCAGCACCACCTGATGATTCACGGCATGGTCAAACGACCGATTATACTCACCATGGATGAACTGATGCGTTTCCCCTCGGTAAGCATGGTGCGTTTTCTCGAATGCCCTGCCAATGGCGGCATGGAGTGGCGCGGCGCACAGATGGACAAACTACAATTTACCCATGGCATGCTGAGCTGCTGCGAATGGACCGGCGTGTTGCTGTCTACCCTGCTTGAAGAAGTCGGCCTTGAAAAAGGCGCAAGCTGGATTCTGGCTGAGGGTGCTGACGGCGCGCATATGAGTCGCAGCATTCCTATGGAGAAAGCCCTGGATGACGCCCTGATCGTCTTCGCCCAGAATGGTGAAGCGCTAAGACCCGAGCAAGGTTATCCGGTGCGACTGCTGAACCCAGGCTGGGAAGGCAACACGAGTATCAAATGGTTACGGCGCCTTGAAATTGGCGACAAACCCTGGCATCACCGAGAGGAAACCTCCAAATACACCGACTTGATGCCCGATGGAACGTCCCGCGAATTCACCTTTGTGCAGGAATGTAATTCCGTAGTGACCTTCCCCTGCCCCGAAAAACCCCTGTTGAAACCAGGCAAATATTTTGTTGAAGGCCTGGCCTGGTCAGGTCGTGGACGCATCCGCCACGTCGATATCTCCTTCGATGGTGGAGTCAGCTGGCACGAGGCCCGCTTCACCAGCGAAGTAACACCACGCGCCTTAACCCGCTTTGGCCTTGAGTGGAACTGGGACGGCTCACCGGCATTAATACAAAGTCGAGCGGTCGATGACACCGGTTATGTACAGCCCACCCTCGGCCAGCTAAAAGCTGTACGCGGCACGAACTCCATCTACCACAAGAATGGCATCCACACCTGGAAGGTTTCGGCCAATGGAACGGTCAGCAATGTCCAGATTTCCTAGCTTATATTTATCGCTTCTCTTAACGTCGACATTGCTGATTACCGCTTGCTCGGAAAGTGACGCAAACAGTGTTTCAGGCGAGCCTTCAGAAGGCAAAGCCTCCGTACAAAGTGATGCTCTGGCCACTTACGATGATACCCGGGTAGGCCACTTCGGCTATGGATTACCCGCCAGCGTAGAACAAATTGCTGCCTGGAATATCGATATCCGACCCGATGGCGAAGGTCTGCCTGAAGGCAGTGGTTCGGTAGAGGACGGCGAAATGCTCTACGAAGACAAGTGTGCCCAGTGCCACGGGACTTTCGGAGAGGGCGAAGGCCGCTTTCCGGTACTCGCTGGTGGCCAAGGCACTTTAAAAGAGGCCCGGCCGACCAAAACCGTGGGCAGCTACTGGCCTTACACCAGCACTCTGTTTGACTATATTTATCGCGCTATGCCTTTTACTCAGCCCGAGTCCCTTTCACCAGACGAAACCTACGCGCTAACCGCCTACGTGCTCTATCTAAATGATCTGGTGGAGGATGATTTTGTCCTAAATCGCGACAACCTTGCTGATATCCATCTACCTAACGAAGGTAATTTCTCACCAGATCCCCGCCCCGATGTTGCCAACCAGCGCTGCATGGAAAACTGCCGTGATCCTGAAGCTATTAAGATTCTGTCAGAAGTCACGCCCACCAAAATAACTACGCAAGACTCTGGTGGACCTGCGAATGCCGAACTGGAACCAGGGACAGAACCTAACCATCCCGGACAAAAAACTTACCAGCAGTATTGCAGTATCTGCCATGCAAACGGTGTCGCAGGCGCGCCAAAAGTGGGCAACCCCGCGAACTGGGCCTCAAGACTAGAGAAAGGCATCGACGCACTGATCGTCAATGCCAATAAAGGTGTCACATCAAAGACTGGCGCTATGCCACCGAAGGGCGGTTTCTCACAGCTCAGCGATGATGAAGTTGGTAATGCTGTCAACTATATGGTGGAGGCCTCCCGATGAAAACAGTCTTAAGTTGTTTATTGTTAATAAGCGCCCTCGGAATACTGGCTGTGCAGGCGGAAAACCCGCCTGCAAGTGAACTGGAACGGGGCAAAGCGATCACTTTTGATCGCAACGCCGGTAACTGCCTGGCCTGTCACGCCATCGATGACGGCGAACTACCGGGCAATAGCGGCCCACCCCTTATGCAAATGTCATTGCGCTTCCCTGATCGTAATGTGCTGCGTACGCAAATTTGGGATGCAACGGTACGCAACCCCAATACCGTCATGCCACCCTACGGAAAACATAAAATTTTCAGTGATGAGGAAGTCGATCTGGTGGTCGACTACTTACTAACTTTATAAGTCGTGAGCGTCTTTCAAGCACTCGAAAGGAAGGAGATCTCAATGAGACACTCGAAATTAGTACCATGAACTTTATACGTAAACCCCAACAATTCAGCGTCACCCATTAAACAAGCACGAGGTAAATGATGGAATTAAATACAAGGCTTCTAAGTAAACGACAATGTATAGGCGGCTTGTTAGCGCTTTGTAGTATAGCGCTATTACCTGCTCGCTTATTCGCCGGAACCGCCGCTTTTAGTGCCACTGACACTCAAGCTGTCCTGGACGATTTATTCAAAGGCCTACCCATCGAAGAGAGTGATGCGGTCAATTTGAAGGCCCCCGATATTGCCGAAAATGGCGCGGTGGTGCCAGTCACGGTATCGACGGATATCAATGGCGTAGAAAGCATCGTCCTGATCGTGGATGAAAACCCTAATCCGCTGTCTGCCAGCTTTACCCTGACACCCGATGCCGTTGCGGATATTTCTTTTCGGGTGAAAATGGGTAAAAGCTCAACAGTTCGCGCACTGGTTAAAACCTCGGACAAAGTTTATATGGCCAAGCGAGAAGTCAAAGTCACTATCGGTGGCTGTGGTGGTTAACTCAATAGCCCACTAACTAAGCAAGAATTAAGTGAGCATTAAGCAAAAACCCTGCAGAAGCTAAGGAAAAAATAGTATGGCAAACAAAGTAAAAATACGCGGCAAATTATCCGGCACAGTCGCGAAGATTAAATTACTGATTCCTCACCCCATGGAAACTGGCACCAGACGCGATGCAGACGGCAAAGTTATCCCTGCAAATATATTGAAATAGTGACCCTGTATAAGAACGACCAGTTAGTGATGACCGTAAACTGGGGCCAGTCGGTGTCCAAAGACCCCTACCTGTCTTTTCAGGTCAATAATTGCGCTTCCGGTGATGTCATCAAGGTTGACTGGGTGGATAACCTGAAAGAAACCGGTAGTGGTGAAGTTACTCTCAAATAAAGTCGCGCCCAGATAAGGTCGCACTAGAATAAAGCTGGACTATATTAACCATCAATAGCGGCAGGGAAACTTCATGTCTGTTAACACAAAAAGGGGTGGCGCGATGTCTAAAGTTTTAGACTCAGTGGTAGCGGGTTTGGTTACCCTGTTTTTATATGGACTAGCTTCCTCCACCCCTGCCTACGCAGGGCCTGAAGCCGACCGCCAGGCGATGCGCGCCCATTACGAAAAGCGCTTTCCCGGCATTCCTGTGGAGGCTCACAAAGACGGTGTCTACGCTTTTGATGAGAACGCCCGTGAGCAATGGCTGGAACTGGAAGATTTTCCGCCCTACGAAATTGCCGTTGATGAGGGCGAGGAGTTTTTTAATATCCCATTCGCCGACGGCGCTAGTTATAGCGACTGTTTCAGCGACGGTGCGGTAAAAAGCCAGTACCCCTATTTTGATGAAGATCGCTCAGAAGTTATCACCCTTGAACTTGCCATCAACGATTGTCGCCGCCAACACGGAGAGGAGCCCCTACCCTACAACAGCGCTGAAATTGTCCGACTCAGCGCCTATATCGCCTTCCTGTCCAGAGGACAGATTATCGCCGTGGCAGAACCCTCAAGCGAATCTGCGTTGGCGGCCTACAATGAAGGAAAACGCTTCTATGCCAGCCGCCGGGGTCAACTCAATTTCGCCTGTAACAGTTGTCATGTGCAACTGGCAGGTAACCGCCTGCGCTCAGAACACTTAAGCGCCTCTTTGGGTCATGTCAGCCATTGGCCGGCCTATCGGCTCAAATGGCAGGATGTCGGCAGCCTGCATCGGCGCTTTGCGCGTTGTAATCAGCAAGTGCGCGCGGAGCCTTTCGCCCAGCAAAGTGTGGAGTATCGCAATCTGGAATACTTCCTCACCTATATCAGCAATGGCCTGCCACTCAATGGCCCGGCGATACGAAAATAAAAGCAGCTAGCCCAAACAGGGATACGGATTATGGCGCACCTAAAAATGAACACATTAAGGACATTACCCATTGCCCTGACGCTTACAACAGGATTATTCCTGACGGCCTGCACTGAACCGAGAGATAACCAGAACACTGACTCAATAACTGGCCCAATGACCGCTTCAACAGCCAACACTGCCATCGAACAAGCGCAGGAAGAATACACCGCGTCGCAACAGGTCGGTCATGCCTGGAGTTCAGCCCAGGCAGCATTAGATGCCGCCACTACAGCGCATGATGCGGGCGACTTTGCCAGAGCCGCGAGCGAGGCTGATCATGCAGCCGTCCTGGCAGAAGCTTCACTGGTTCAGGCAAGTGCTGAACAGGGCGCGTGGCTTGAGCGCTTCCCCAAAGCGCCAGAGGGAAAAATTTCAGGGACCTCGACACAAGATTCCTCCGAACCAGAACCCGAATAAACCAGGCCAAAAAAACCATGAATCGCCGTGAATTTTTAGATATTCTCTGGAAGGCCAGCCTGGCTGCGGGACTCAGTGGCTGTGACCGTCTGGGCAGCAGGTCGGAAGCGAACTACTACGACCTCGCGCCGAAGGG
>JAUVBI010000242.1 GCA_030591305.1 Pseudomonadota bacterium | reverse complement strand
GACGCCAAGCAAGGATGTGGCCAAAAACAAGAGGGGTGATGGCTGTTCTACCCATGTGGTGACGCTCCATGTCGTTTTACTGGTCATGCTCTCCCGACTGAATTTATGGTCAATTTCACCCCGAAAGATTATAAATTTTTAGGGGTGGATCTTGGGTCATAGCTGGTTTACACCGTCGTTTACACTTGCTGCTATTTGAGAAAATAAAAAAGGGCTGCATCTCTGCAACCCTTTGATATTTAACACTAATTTGGCTCCGCTTGCTGGGCTCGAACCAGCGACCCATTGATTAACAGTCAATTGCTCTACCAACTGAGCTAAAGCGGAATTGGATACTCTCCAAGGCCGCGTATATTAATGATGGGAGTGCTCCTGGTCAACAGGAAAATGGGGAATATTGCGTAATTGCCGCTGTGCTGCGAATCAAGCTGCAATTTTGCGCTATGTGAATGATAATAAACGGCTATTTCGCCCATTTTTCATTCAGGTAAGTCATGGCCAAGGCATTTGAACTTAATTCCACTTTTGAACCGGCAGGGGACCAGCCTCTGGCCATCAAACAACTGGTGGAAGGTATTCAGGCCGGTCTGGCGTCCCAGACTCTGCTGGGGGTTACCGGCTCGGGCAAAACCTTCACCATGGCCCATGTAATTCAACACTTACAGCGCCCCACCATCATTATGGCCCACAACAAGACGCTGGCGGCCCAATTGTACGGCGAGTTCAAGGAGTTCTTTCCCAATAACGCGGTGGAGTACTTTGTCTCTTATTATGACTACTTCCAGCCCGAGGCTTATGTGCCATCCTCGGATACCTATATCGAGAAAGACGCCTCGGTAAACGAGCATATTGAGCAAATGCGCCTGTCTGCTACCAAGGCCCTGCTGGAGCGGAAGGATTGCCTGGTGGTGGCAACGGTATCCGCTATCTATGGTCTAGGTGACCCGGAAACCTACTTCAAGATGGTCATGCATCTGTCTCGCGGGGAAATCATCGATCAACGGCAGGTATTGCACCAGTTGGCAGAATTGCAATACACACGCAACGACGCCGACTTTAGCCGGGGTACCTACCGTGTGCGAGGTGATGTTATTGACATATTCCCCGCAGATTCAGAGTTCGAGGCGGTACGAATATCGTTGTTTGATGAAGAGATAGAAGAGATCTACTTTTTTGACCCTCTCACTGGTGCCATTGAGAGAAAGGCACCCCGGGTCACCATTTTTCCCAAGAGCCATTACGTCACTACACGTGATGTCATGCTCAACGCGGTAGGTTATATAGAGGAAGAGCTGGAAGTTCGCCTCAAACAACTTAAAGACAATGACAAGTTGGTGGAAGCGCAGCGCCTTGAGCAGCGCACCAAGTACGATATGGAGATGATCCGTGAGTTGGGCTATTGCAACGGTGTGGAGAATTACTCTCGCTACCTGTCCGGCCGCGCCTCCGGGCAGCCGCCACCGACATTATTTGAATACCTGCCCAAGAACGCTCTGGTCATTATTGACGAGTCCCACGCCACAATTCCGCAAATTGGCGCGATGTATAAAGGGGACCGGTCACGCAAGGAAACGCTGGTGGAATATGGCTTTCGCTTGCCCTCTGCGCTGGATAACCGGCCGCTGCGCTTTGAGGAGTGGGAAAACCTGGTGCCCCAGGCGATCTTTGTGTCGGCCACACCCGGAAAGTATGAGGCGGCACACGCCGGGCGTGTGGTAGAGCAGGTGGTTCGGCCAACGGGTTTGATTGACCCGGTCCTGGAAATACGGCCCGCTACTACCCAGGTGGACAATTTACTGGGGGAGATACATATCGTCGTCGAAAAGGGCGAGCGGGTTCTGGTGACCACCCTCACCAAGCGCATGGCGGAAGACCTCACCGAGTACCTGGCCGACCACGGCGTGCGCGTGCGGTATTTGCATTCAGATATCGATACGGTTGAACGGGTAGAGATTATCCGTGATCTTCGCCTGGGGGAGTTCGATGTGCTGGTTGGCATTAACCTGCTGCGCGAGGGGCTGGATATGCCGGAAGTGTCACTGGTGGCCATTCTGGATGCTGATAAAGAAGGCTTTTTACGCTCGGATCGTTCCATTATTCAAACCGTAGGCCGGGCTGCCAGAAATATTAATGGGCGGGCCATTCTATACGCTGATCGCATCACCGGTTCTATGGAGCGGGCCATTGCTGAAACTGACCGGCGCCGGGAAAAACAGCAGGCTCATAATGCTGAGCACGGTATAACCCCGGTTGGTATCGAGAAGTCTGTTCAGGACATTATGGAAGGTGCCCGGCGTATGCCGACCAAGCGCAGCGCAAAGGGCAGACAGGCGGCACAGCCGAAACTATCCTATGGTGCTGAAGTGTTAAACCTGACACCGGTGGCACTGTCGCGCAAGCTCAAGCAAATGGAAGCTAAAATGCTGGAGCACGCCAAGAATTTGGAGTTTGAAGAGGCCGCCAACTTGCGTGATGAAGTAGCCCAGATCAAGCAGCTGGCGTTCCTGAGTTAAGGCTCTTTGCCAGGCACTTGTCCGCCGGAGCAGGGCAGGGAGAGGGTAAAGCAAACGCCGCTGCCGTCCGCTAAGTTTTTTGCGCGCACACTGCCGCCGTGAAAATCGGCTATCAGACGTACAATATAAAGGCCCAGACCCAGGTGTACGTTGTCGGATGCGCCCTCCCGCAATGACACCATAGAGTCAAATAGTCTGTTACTCAGCTCTTCGGGGAGTGCTGGCCCGTTGTTTGTCACACTTAATTCGATGTATTCCCCCGCCAGGCGAAGGCGCAGCGCGATGCGACCCTGCTCGGGGCTGAAGGAGGCCGCGTTGTCCATCAGTTTGTCCAACGCTTGGACAATTAGCTCGGGTACGGCAACTACCAGAGCCTGCTCCGGGTGGCAGTCCAGAAACAATTCCTGTTTTGTGTAGAGTTCACGGTAAGCGGCAAACACTTCTTGCAGCAGGGGTACCAGGTCGGTCTCCACACACTCGTTATTCTGAATGCTTTCTTCCAGGCGGTTCGCCTCGCTCATCGCCGTGAGAATTTTGTTCAGCCTGTCCAGCCCCACGCGGGCCCGGGTGACGTAGATATTGTTTGTTTCAACCCCATCATTTTGTTGCTCCAGATTCTCCAGGGATGTTTGGATTACTGCTATGGGCGTTCGCAGTTCGTGGGATAGTTTGCGGCTCAGGGTTCGCAGGTAGTCGTTGTACTCCCTCAGCTTATCCAGCATGTCGGCATAGCATCGGGACAACTCGCCGATCTCATCTCTGGCTTTGCTTCGGGGAAAATCCTTACCCAGTGAGCCATCGTCCCGCACGATGTTGCCAGCCGCCCGACTGAGCTTGCCAATACGCCAGGACAGAATGCTGGCAAAAGCCAACAGGCCGAGTACGCCAATACACAGTGCGAGCAGGCTGTATCCCAACAGGCTGCTAAAGGCCTGGTCGGTAAGTGACAGGTACTCATCGCTGCTCTGGCGAATGATCACCGCGCCGATAATGCTCTCTCCATCCATAATGGGAGAGGCGGCAGAGAGCATGGTGCGCCCCGAATATTCGGGAATTGGGTGCCAGGCGTTACTCGCTGTGCCGGCTATGGCGGTACTGATATCCGCACCATACAGTTTCCCGTTCACTGGCGTAGGCAGGGTTGACTGCGGCAGATCGTGAGAGAGAATATTTCTGTACAGCAGGCGCAGCAACCAGAAGGTCTGCTTTTTTTCTTCGGGGGCACTGTCAGCACTGTTGGACGATGTTGGTTCGAGATTGGCGAGTAGCCAGTGGGTTTTATCCACTACCTGTAGATGCCTGTTCTGTGCGGCGAAGGGCGAAATGGCTTGTTGCAGTGCAGCCGGGCTATAGATGAGCCAAGGCGGGGGTGCCATGTCCAGTGGCCCGGCATTTCCCAGGGTTTCAAACTCGCCGCCGGGTTTACTTCTGGCGTTGATGATATAAAAGCCCAGGCGGCCGCCGGTTAATGACAACGGTATTTCCAGTTCCAGGTTGTAGCCTCGCTCGGTATCCTGCCACTGGCCGCGTATGCGTTTGGCGCTGCCACTGGCGTAGATGCGGTTGCCGTACCGCGCCGTAACTCTGCCGGGGGCCGCAGTGGCAATAACATATTCCTGACGGCGGTTATCCAGCCAGGTGCGCAACACCAGCCTGTCTCCTGTGGGTTCGTGGGACAGGGCGGGGTTGTAAAACACCACGTCACTGTCGTCTATTTGCAAAAACAGGAACAAGCGCCCCTGCCACGTTGCCACTTTATAGTGTATGGCCAGGCCGCTGTTGCCAACGGTACTTTCAAAGGTTCGAAATTCCATCTCGTCCCAGCCATCGCCATAGCCGTCGATTATGATTCTTTGCTCGATAGGGCTTGCATACAGGCTTCTGTTGTTACCGCTATTCTTGCTGGCCTCTTCGGGTAAGCGCTGCAACTTGGG
>JAUVBI010000287.1 GCA_030591305.1 Pseudomonadota bacterium | reverse complement strand
GAAAGCTCCGCAGTCAGATACAGATCATTACTGGTAAAGCCTACCGCAAAACCACTGGTAGCTGCACCAACGCCCAGATCGACCAAAAGAGCACCCGGTAGGGAGAGCGAAGGTGTTGAGCCGTTAATAACCGAATTATTCAGGCCCACCACGTTGGAAGTATCGCCGGATACAGACAGAATATTGCTGTTTAAATCGGGGTCGAGATAGCCGCCACCCCACTGGATGCCCAGCTCTTTTTCCAGGTCAGACTGGGCGATCACGATACGCGCTTCAATCATGACCTGCCGGATGGGAATATCTACTAACTCGATAAGATCGCGAATTTCTGCCAACTTGGAGCGTGTTTCAGTCACGATCAGGGAATTGGTCCGCGGGTCGACGATAACGGCACCACGCTCTGAAATCAGGCTGCCACCGTCCTCCGAGCCTGCCCCAAAAAGCTTGACGATATCGGCCGCCGTTGCATAGCGAATGCGTATAAATTCCGTCTGTAGAGGGGCCAGTTCGGCAATCTGCTTATTGGCTTCGATTTGCTGGCGCTCCCGCTCAGCAATCTCTGCCGCGGGTGCCACCATCAGGACATTACCCACCTGGCGTTTATCCAGGCCACGGGTTTTTAACACCAGTTCCAGTGCTTGATCCCAGGGCACGTTCTGCAAACGCAGAGTAATGCGGCCGTTAACCGTATCGCTGGCTACCAGGTTGAGCCCGGTAAAATCTGCAATCAGCTGCAATACCGCCCGAACTTCAATATCCTGAAAATTGAGCGAAATGCGATCGCCCACATAGGTAAACTCGTTGAGGCGTTCTTCCAACTCTTTCTTGGAGAGCGGTTTGACACTTAAAATGTACTCGTTGTTGGTCTGATAGGCCAGGTAATCGAAATCACCCGTGGTTTTCAAGGTAAGGGTAGCGCCGCGCTCGGTGGTGTTGACCTCGAGACTTTCGACAGGAGTGGCAAAGTCGGTCACGTCGTAACGACGCATCAAACGTTCGGCCACCGTGGTATCCAGAAATTGCACCTTGATGCTACTGCCCTCACTGAAGACATTCACATCAACAGAGGGATTGGTCAGTTGCAAGATCAAGCGGCCTTCACCATCACCGGAGCGCTGAAACTGCAGGTCATTAATTTCTGAACGAACCTGGGTAACCGGCTTGACACTGGTCTTCAGGCGATTGGGGTCAGAGGTCTGCTTGGCATAGCTGGGGCCGCCATCCTGGCCCACAACGACATAGAGGCTGTTGCCCTCGATACGTGTTTCATAGGGAACCAGTTTTATCAGGTTCACTACCATACGGGTACGATCTCCCGACTCCAGTACCACCACGCCAGTGGCATTGCCATAGGGCAGTGAGTAGCTCTTGCGCTCCAGGGCACTGCCTGTATTGGGGAAATCGATGGCAATCCTCGCGGGTTTTTCTATGGTATAGGCATTGATGTCCGGTGGAATCTGGTCAAAATCGAGGCGAATTTCAAATTTGCTGCCGGGTCGAGAACTGAACTCAATGTCGGTAATGCTTGGTGCGGCCTGTACAACGCTGGCAAATATGGCCAGCAGCAGCCCCATCGCCCCCAGTCGCAACCCCTGTCCACGCTTATGCATTATCGTTCTCACTGGTCCTATCCCCACATTCAATTTTTTTATCATCATTTTACTCAGCGTCTGTTTCGACATGGCAATCACCAATAGCCCCGGCTTATATGCCGTTTAATTTAATGGTGCGAGGACGCTCGACCCAGCCCTCGGCACTTCCGTCGCTCACGATCTCGATCACCGCAATAAAGGTGTCTGTCATTTCAATAATTTTCCCGTGGTTTCGACCCAGATACTCCCCAAGCTGTACCCTGTGCACCCCACCCTCTGGGTCCTGGATAAGCGTCCAGCCACTCTCGTCTCTCTCCAGGGTGCCCACCATGGCCAGGGAATCGAAGGTATATTGCTCCAAAAACTCCTTGGTCCTGTCGTTATCAGGTTTAATCGCACTAACCGCCTGTAACTGGGCAATTTCGCGCACCGCAATAGGCCTGTTAAAGGGGCTGCGCTGTACCGCGGCACTGTAAGAAAAGGCTTCATAGGCCTTAAAGGTGGGAATAGGTGCAATGATTCCACCGGGCCGGGCCTTTTTCTCCGTCATAAACGTATCCAGATCGGAAAAATCATTGCTGCTACATCCCGTGAGCAACAACGTGGTGGCAAGAATGGCAGAGCGGGTAATGATGAGTGAGCTCTTCATGGCTATGCGTCCCCATCCTTGTAACGATAGGTTTTGGCAATAATGCTCATGTTGAGCTGACTGGAACCAGCTGACTGGGCCGATATAGTAAAGTCATGCAAAGTAACAATGCGCGGCAGACCCGCCATGGCACTGATAAACGCGCCAAGATCATGATAGGAACCCGTCGCAACAATTTTTATTGGCAGCTCCACATAAAATTCCTTGGCCTGCTCTTTCTGTAGGTCGATGCTGGAAATTTCCAGGCCGTTAAGCAGCCCCTTGTTGGTAATGTCCTCCAACAAACCAGGCACTTCGGTGTCACTGGGGAGCTGGCTAACCAGCGCGCCAAAGGACTCCTCCATCTCTACCATCTGGCGTCGATAGGCATCGAGGTTAGCCGCCTGGAAAGCCTTCTTTTCGAATTCTTTCTTCAGCTCTACCTCTTTTGCCTCCACCACGGTCAACTGGGCCTGCAATCCCTCGATGTGATAGTAATACCCGGCCACTAATACCCCGGTCATCAGCACCGCCCAGATAAACAACTTAATCGCCAGCGGCCACGACCCAACATTATCAAAATCCAGATCATTGATATCGAATTCGCGTACCGAGCGTAATGTGTCCTCAAATGCCATGATTCATCCTTCCCCGGCTTCTGTGCCGGTAGTCGGCAGCTGTACTTTCACTGTCAGGTTGAATGTGGTGGCCTGCTCGCCATATTCGGGAGCGGCGCGAACCGCATCCAGATTGGGATCAGCCAGCCAGTCTGACGCGTCCAACCGACGCATAAGGCTTGAGACGCGATTATTGGATTCAGCAATGCCGCGAATATTGATCACTTTGTTGTGGGTATTTAAATTGGTGTAGAACACCCCATCGGGAACAGTTCTCACCAACTGGTCAAGAATACGAACAATAATAGGGCGA
Source organism: Pseudomonadota bacterium (assembly GCA_030591305.1). Next base: position 365 of record JAUVBI010000287.1, on the reverse strand, counting down.
TTGCCCTGTAATTCCTGAATTACGCGCATGCGATCGAGCAGCTGGTTGCGTTTTTTCTGAATGTTGCGAATCTCAGCCACCTGTTTGTCCAGTACGGCGATGTGTTCCTTCAGGTAGGCATTGCGCGCCTTCTGGCCATCAATCTGGCCGTTGACCACACGATCGCCCAACAAAATCAATACCACGGCCAGCGCAAGCACGAACGCTATGACGCCCAGGAACTCCTTCTTAAGTTCCACCCTGCGCTCATCGCGCCAGGGAAGTAGGTTAATTTGTGCCATTAGTCAAAACTCCGTAAGGCCAGACCACAGGCAATCATCATCGCCGGGGCATCACTGCTGAGCGCGACAGCATTGACCTTCGAT
>JAUVBI010000304.1 GCA_030591305.1 Pseudomonadota bacterium | reverse complement strand
GCAGGCCACCGAACTGTTCCGGGATGCTCAGGCAATGCTGCGGCGCATCATCGATGAAAAGCTGCTGACGGCCCGGGCGACCATCGGTTTCTGGCCCGCGGCGCGCGCGGGCGCAGATGATATTGTCGTTTACGCGGACGAATCCCGCAGTGAAGTTATTGCCACCCTGCATCATCTGCGCCAACAAATCGAAAAGCCCAATGGCAAGCCGAACCTGAGTTTGGCAGATTTCATCGCACCGTCAGACAGTGGCCTGCAGGACTATATCGGTGGGTTCTGCATCACCACAGGCCATGGCGTAAAAGAACTTGCGGAAAAATTTGAGGCCGAGCACGATGACTACAGCAGTATTATGCTAAAAGCCCTGGCAGACCGACTGGCGGAGTCCTTCACCGAGCACCTCCATCGGTTGGTGCGAACCGAGCTTTGGGGGTATGCCAGCGATGAGCAGCTCAGCAATCAGGATCTGATCAAGGAGCACTACCGCGGTATCAGGCCGGCACCCGGCTATCCCGCCTGCCCCGACCACACCGAAAAGGCCACCCTGTTCAGACTACTGGATGCGCCCAACACCTGTGGTGTGGAGCTCTCGGAAAGCTACGCCATGAGCCCGGCAGCCGCTGTGAGTGGCTTCTATTACTCCCACCCCGACGCCGATTATTTTGCTGTGGGCAAAATTGGCCGGGATCAGGTAGAGAGTATTGCCGAGCGCAAAGGTGAATTGCCAGCAACCATGGAACGCTGGCTGCGGCCCAATCTTGAATATTAAGGAGGAAACTCTAGATGACTGATGACAAGAAAAATCAGTCTGAACCGGCAAAGAATACTGACAAAGCACTAAACCCCGTGCAGGTAGTTAGCAGCGTGCTCGCCGCTGGCCTGGGGGTTCAGAGTAGCAAAAATCGGGAAAGGGATTTTAAGCAGGGCAGGATTGGCGTGTTTATCACAGCGGGGATTATTTTTACCCTGCTGTTTATAGGCGCCGTTTTCACAGTGGTACAGCTGGTACTCAAAAGTGCGGGGGATTAAGCGAAAAGCTCTGCGAGAAGCGGCGCCCCCCTTGCTCTCAGGTCGGCATACCGGACAACCAGATATACACGGCCAGCACAATAATTCCCATAATTGCAGTGACCGCGATAGCATCGGCTACGCCATCTGTGTTTTCTTTATCAGACATTTTTCTCTCCGGGGTAGAGGTATTGGAAAGACAGCATTATAACAGCATTGCTGATATTCCCAAGTATCCGCCACCTACAGGGAAAAGGGTAACAGTACGTAAGGTATCATCTAAATTGCCGCCTGAAGCGCCATACACCAAAACCAAAAATAAGACTGCCAATCAGGACCAGCCCCAGCAGAGAGTCCCATATAATCGCTAACCCCGCCCCTTTGAGCAAAATGCCGTAGGACATCTCGATGTAGTAGTAGAGCGGAGATAAATACATGGCCTGCCGAATACCCTGTGGCATGCCCTCCGGCGGCGTCCAGGCTCCAGAAAGCAAGATGATCGGCATCATGATCAAAATCACCAGCATAGCCGCCTGGGCTAAATTGCGACTCAGTGTCGAGATAAACAATCCCAGGCCAGACATGGCAAATGTGTAGAGGGCGGTCACTGCAAAAAACAGTACAAGGCTGCCCTTGATCGGAATATGGAACACCCCATACAAAATCAAACTGACACTCAGGGCCGTCCCCAGCAGGACAACCAGGGTCATGGAAACCACCTTGGGCAGAAGGATTTGAACCGGCGTCAGGGGCGAAACCAGAAGTTGCTCAATAGTGCCCCGCTCCTTCTCGCGCACAGCAGCCGCTGCGGGCAACATCATTGCCAATACGGTGATGACTGTCAGCAGTTCGGAGATGGACATAAACCAGGCATCCAGCTGGTTTGGGTTATACCAGACCCTGTGACGATCAAGGAGCACTGGTACTGCTGACAGATTTTCGCTACTCAGGCCCATACGCTGCAAAGCAACATCGAAGCTATATTGTCCGATAATCTGTGCGCTGTAGTTGGCCGCGAGTGTACCGAGCACGATATTGCTGGCATCCACTTGCACTTGCACATGGCTCTGCCTGCCCTGAATCAGGTCGCGCTGAAACCCGGGAGGAATATCCAACACCACCAGAGTACGCCCCTGATCAAGTAGCCGATTACCTTCCTTTTCGTTGAGCATCTCACCGCCCAATTGAAAATAAGGCGGTTGAAACCGATAAATCAGCTCCCGCGACGCCTTACTGTGGTCCGCATCATGGACCATGACGGTACCCTGATTGAGGTCCATCTTGACCCCGCCGGCCATCATTACATCAAAAATAAATAGATAGAGTACCGCCCCTACTAGCAAGGGGTCACGGCCAAGCTGTAGCAACTCCTTGGCCGTCATGGCGATAATTCGAGACCACCATAAGATAATCGATCTACTTCTGTCCCGCGGGGAACATCTCATGCCCGCACCCTCTTGTGGAATAAGAGGAAAGAGGCTGTCCATAACAAGGCGGTATAAAGCACTAAGGCCGCCACACGCCCCCAGAGATCCTCCATGGCGATACCTTTGAGAAAACTACCTAGTGCAATGTCGGTGTAATACATCGCGGGAAACAAGTGAGCTTCAAAACGCGAGGCGGCATCCATAGAGGCAATAGGCACCAACAGACCGGAATACAACACTGAAGGGACAATGGTAACCACCACGGTAATTATCATTGCTGCCACCTGGGTGCGGGTCAACAGCGAGACTAGCAGCCCAATACCTGTGGTACAGCTGACATAAACTATCGAGGCCAGCAAAAAAAATAGCGGCTCTCCTTTAAATGGTGCATTGAATACCTGGGTTGCCACAAACCAGAGAAGTATTACATTAATACTGGAAATAGCCACGTAGGGAAGTAACTTGCCAAGCAGAAACTCAGCTCGCGTCACCGTCGATGAATAGATATT
>JAUVBI010000219.1 GCA_030591305.1 Pseudomonadota bacterium | reverse complement strand
CCCATTCATGTGGATGAATACAATTACGATCTACGGTAGTATACAAGCATATTCCTCTCCAACTTTACGAGTTGGAAAGCACAAATAGCCAAATTTTAGCACCACTTTCAGATCCTTATTAGTGGCCTTTCCTAGTTCAGGGGCACAAAAAATAGGCCCTCTACAATGGCACCTCAATAAATGCCGTCCTGGCCAACCTGTTGTGCCGCTGGATGAGTTTTTGCATAAACCTCCTTCAATTGCATAATGGTTACATGGGTATATATTTGGGTCGTTGTAATGCTAGCGTGCCCCAACATTTCCTGAATGTAGCGTAGCCCAGCCCCGTTCTCCAACATAAGTGTAGCCGCACTATGTCGCCACAGATGACAAGCACCGGGTTTGTTTACACCCGCTAGATGAATATAATTTCCGCCTATACGGCTCAACTGGTTCGGTGCCAGGGGATAGCCTTTATCAGATAAAAATAGAGTGGGGCCCGAATCGGTATGGCTGACCCTGGGACGAATTTCTTTCAGGTATCGATCAATCCAGGAGCAGGCGCGCCCGGCAATAGGCACGCGGCGGTCCTTGCCTCCTTTTCCCGCGTTTACCCGTAACACCCGTTTGGATGTGTCAATATCTGTGATGGCAAGTCGGCCTAATTCCATTCGCCGAATACCTGTGGCGTAGAACGTCTCCAGTATCGCCCTATCTCGAATACCCTTCTTTCCATAGAGTAATACGTGCGCGAGAATCAACTCAATTTCTTTCTCACTGAGCACGGCCTTGGGAATACGATGGGGGACCGTGGGCAACTCGAAGAAGGCAGCCGCATTACTTGGAATCAATTGATGGTAATGCAGCCTCCGCAAAAGCATACGAACAGCCGTCAATCGGCTTCTTTGGGTCGCTATATCCAGTTTTTTACATCGTCGAGGATCATAGTAGGAACTGATATAACCTCGGTACAATTCCAGAGTTGCCTGCTCAATCTCTTCAACAAATCGAATATTCTGTTCATAGCACCAACGGACGAAGGCGCCGAGGCTGCTGCGCCTTCCATCGACTGTTTTATTCGAATGACCACGGGACATGCAGTCGTTTAAGTAAAACTGCAAACCCTCTTCCAGTGTCAGGTTGTGGGCTCCACGTTTCATTGTATTGACCAGGGCCTGTTCAAAACCCAGCAAACTGGCTCGAGACTTCCCGACTTTTCAAAAGCTTCAATTCTAAAAGCGTAACCACCTACTACAAGTTTCTGGTCATCAATCAGGGGGAATACAACGCAGCCTCGCAACAATTCATGCCCGGAAGACTTTAGTAAGCCAATTCCACGCAGGGCTCCCCGCACCGCAGCTCCGGAAGGTGTATTCCTTTTCGGCAACTCAAAGCCCAAACTGCGATCTGAAAAACCCAAATGGAGTTGCTTTATCAAATGTGGATCGCCAAAGCCAATCTCATTCAGAAATAGTCGGGCGCGCTCAGATGTCATTAGAGAATCGTGATAGTGAGTAAAGACTAACTTAACCAATGCCTGTTCGTTGATATTGTGCATAGCTTCTGCTCCAGGATAGATTTACATCCGAAACACGCGGGCAATATTACTGTGAGGCCATGTTTAGCCAAAAGTTCGTTTCTATCAGGAAATAGTTATTCTAATTTGGGGGGTAGTTTTAATTTGGGGACAGTTTACGAAGCAGCCCCCGCCAAATCCCCTTTCTCCTCCAACCAGGCCTTTCGGTCACTGGCGCGCTTCTTGGCCAGCAACATATCCAGCATTTGGTCGGTGCCGTCACCGGCGTCCAAAACCAGGCGCACCAGACGGCGTGTATCCGGATCCATGGTGGTTTCACGCAGCTGTAGCGGGTTCATTTCACCCAGACCCTTGAAGCGCTGTACATTCACCTTGCCGCGTTTTTTCTCCGCCTCTATACGGTCCAGCACACCTTGCTTCTCACTTTCATCCAGGGCGTAAAAGACCTCCTTGCCCACATCGATTCGATACAGAGGCGGCATGGCCACGTACACATATCCAGCGGCAACCAGTGGACGAAAGTGCTGCACAAACAGGGCACAAATCAGCGTAGCAATGTGCAGACCGTCGGAGTCGGCATCGGCGAGTATGCAAATCTTATGATAGCGCAGGCCGGACAGATCATCGCTGGCCGGGTCTATGCCCATGGCGATGGATATATTATGTACCTCCTGCGACGCGAGAATCTCCTGTGAGTCGATTTCCCAGGTGTTCAGAATCTTCCCGCGCAGAGGCAAAATAGCCTGAAATCCTCGATCTCGTGCCTGTTTGGCGGAGCCACCGGCGGAGTCACCCTCCACCAGGAACAGCTCACCCTGAGCGGGGTCTTCGCCGGAGCAGTCCGCCAATTTACCGGGCAGCGCCGGGCCGGCAGTCACTTTCTTACGGGTGACCTTCTTTGCGGTTCGCAGACGGCTCTGTGCATTGTTGATACACATCTCAGCCAGTTTTTCGGCCTCTTCCGTATGCTGGTTCAACCACAGGCTAAACGCATCTTTGGCAACCCCGGACACAAAGGCTGCAGCCTCTCGGGAGGACAGACGCTCCTTGGTCTGGCCAGAAAATTGCGGGTCTGCCAGCTTGGATGACAGCACGTAGACACAGCGCTCCCATATGTCATCGGGGGTCAGTTTAACGCCCCGCGGCAGCAGGTTGCGCAACTCACAGAAGTCTCGCAGAGCTTCCAGCAGGCCAGTGCGCAACCCGTTCACGTGGGTACCGCCCAGGGAGGTGGGTATCAGGTTTACATAACTTTCGGTGATTAACTCCCCGCCTTCCGGCAGCCACTGAATAGCCCACTCGACGCCCTCATTGGCCCCCGCAAAACTGCCGATGAATGGCTCCTCGGGCAGACAGATTTCATCGGCGGTGGCAGCCATCAGGTAATCGCGCAGGCCGTCCTCGTAAAACCACTCATCGGACTCATCCTTGGCTTCATCTTTAAAGCGCACTTTAAGTCCAGGGCACAAAACCGCTTTTGCACGCAACACATGGCGCAGCCTGGGCACAGAGAAATTAACCGAATCAAAATATTTTGGATTGGGCGTAAAGCACACTGATGTGCCGGTATTGCGCTTACCACAGCTGTTAATCACCGTAAGCTCTGTGGCTTTTTCACCGTCTGCGAAGGACATCTGATGCACGTTACCGTCCCGGCGAATGGTAATCTCCAGGCGGCTGGACAGAGCATTAACTACCGACACACCCACACCGTGCAGGCCGCCGCTGAACTCATAGTTCTTGTTGGAAAACTTACCCCCCGCATGCAAGGTTGTGAGAATGACTTCTACGCCACTCACCCCCTGCTCCGGATGAATATCCACAGGCATTCCCCGGCCATTGTCGATAGCAGTAATTGAGCCATCCTTGTGCAGAATAACTTCAACCAAATCTGCATGACCCGCGAGGGCCTCATCGATACTATTGTCGATAACCTCCTGTGCGAGATGGTTTGGCCTGGTGGTGTCAGTGTACATTCCGGGGCGCTTGCGCACCGGCTCAAGTCCTGTGAGGACCTCAATATCTTCAGCGGTATATTGACTCATTGCTGTGGCTTGGTTCCCAAATCTAGTGAAAACGGTTTTTATTTGTGGCGATGCATTTAGATAATCGACCAGGGGTATTTTGCATCAGGAAAGGTGGTTGGCGCTATAGATATCCTCCAGAATCCAGCTCCACAGTGAAAGAAATGCCCTGTACCCGCGACACACCGGTACTTATTGTTCCATCCGGCGCAAGATCCAGCCAGCGATAGCCCGGTGGCAGATCATCAACTTTGAACGCTGCATGCCCCGGGGCAAACTGAACACAGGTCGATGGCGTCGCCAGCAGCGCGATACCATCCCGCTCCCTGTCGATTTGCTGGTGGATATGCCCCCAGAGAATTGCCTTAACAGAGCTGTGTTGCTCGACAAGGGTAAAAAACTCCTCCGCATCAGCTAGCATTTGTTGGTCCAGCCAATCACTGCCAATTGCAACGGGCTGATGATGCAGACAAATTAGCGTGTGCAGCCCCTCCCTGCCCGCACGTTGCAGACAATCGTCCAATAATGTCAATTGCCCGGCCCCCAACTCTCCACCGATTGCACCCGGAACCTGGGAGTCCAGCATAAGAATTTGCCAATTGCCGACCCTGATCTCATTACTCAACTGCTGATTGGCACCGGAATCAGCAGCCATATCGCACCAGTTATCATGATTGCCAGGCAACCAGAAACTGGCCTCACAGATCTGTCCAAAATATTGATAGAGACGCCCATAGGCCGCATTGGCGCCGTGGTCCGACAAATCGCCCGTGCCGAGCACCAGGTCTGTCTGTTTGCGCTCCCGCTTAACCAGGTCGATGACGGCTTGCAGGGAGTGGTCGGTATTCATTCCCTGTAATTTACTGCCTGGAGAGTGACCCAGATGGCAGTCGGTTAGCTGCACCAGTTGCACGGTACCCCCGGGGTGGTCGAGGTGAATGGGGCGGTGTTTTGTGGGCGTATGTGTCAAGGGCATTCCCGGATCAGCTGCGGGCACCGGGAATTCGGAGAGGCTCTATGTCACTCAAACCGTGGTGCAGGCAATACTCCAACCAGTCTGCCAGAAATTGATTTTGCTGACCTTTCTCATCCTGCTGATACATGCGCTCATTCGGATATTGATAGCGCGCCTCAATGCGGCGATGGGACTGAAACATTCCCACTTCAGCCATACGGGCATCGTGATACAGCCTGACCTCAAGTTTCAGCCCGCCCAGCCAATGACTGTCCTCGCCCTGTTGCGCCACCCGGAAAATGGTGGTGTAACGACAACGCTCTGCCACATCCAGTTGCACCCGCGCGCGCCCGAGAATAAATTCCCGGCGGTTACAAATCTCATAGTCCGGAAAGAGGCGCATAAAACGGGCATAGTTGGCCTCACACACGCAGTGGAGGTCTTTTAGATTCAGCTTATACGTTCTTTTTTTGGCAAGCTGCACGTCAATTCCCATAGTTGGAGCCCCAGGCCATACGGGGCCATCCCGATTACCAAGACGTTTTGCGACGAGTACACCCCTGCCCTCGACGAACGCCCTGTAATGCCATAGACATGTTTTGAGTGTAGCACTTAAGATGGCAGAAACTACGGGCAAATACATCTTTTGCTTTCGGCAAATCGCATGCGCTGGGGGCGAGAGGCTGTTAAACTGCCGGATGCTCTACCATTG
>JAUVBI010000252.1 GCA_030591305.1 Pseudomonadota bacterium | reverse complement strand
TGGGGGCGGGGTACCAGGTTATCGCCCCGGATCAGCGAGGCTTCGGTGAATCCGATGCGCCGCAGGGGGTGAAGCAGTATCGTATGGCGACTATTGTCAGTGACGCTATCGCTGTGCTGGATGCGCTCGAAATATCAAAGGCGCACCTGGTGGCTCACGATTGGGGTGCCTTCATCGGCTGGTTGCTGGCGGGCCAACACGGTGAGCGTTTTTTCAGCTATACCACTTTGTCTGTGGGTCACCCTTCTGCTTACAGGGCGGCGGGGTGGGAGCAAAAGCGCAAGGCCTGGTATACGGTATTTTTCCAATTGCGCGGTATTGCCGAAGCTATCTTGAAAGCGTGGAATTGGGCGGCGTTTCGTAAATTGGCACGCCACCACCCGGAAACAGAGCACTGGATAGACGATCTCTCCCGCCCCAGGCGCCTGACGGCTGCGATCAACTGGTACCGCGCCAACCTATGGAAGCTCTATGCCAGTGAATTTTCCCGCGTAAGCATTCCGGTCATGGGCGTCTGGTCTTCAGATGACCTGGCCCTGGCAGAGGACCAGATGAGCAACAGTGAACAATTTGTCGACAACAGCTTTCGCTATGAGAAGTTGGACCATTGCAGCCACTGGATACCACTGGATATGCCGCAGCGCGTGGCCGAGCTGCTGCTGGACTATTTCGAGCAACAAAAGCCCCGGAATTAGCCTTCTGAAGGCATTTACTCTTTGGCCTGTCTGTGGCGCGCAGCTTTGGGCTTAGTCTTGCGGCTGGCCAGTTTTTTCTTTGTTTTCTGACTGTCCTGCTTCTGTCCAGTGAGAGCATCGGCTGCGGCTAGTAGTTCGTCCCAGGCTTCGTGCATGCAGGCCAGCATGAAGTTTGGGTCTGGCACCATGTCGCGACAGGAGACCATAGACACCCACATCACCCCGTTATAGCTGACGCCGGTAAAATTGAGGCCAGCCCCATCAGCCGGGATGCTGACAGGGTAGAAGCACATGGCTCTGGCACCAGCCAGATACATATCGTGACCCGGTCCACGCACATTGGATACTGCTATGTTGATTTTCGGTAACATCACACGGTCTGCCAGCGCTTTAGCGAGGCGTGGTGGGACCACGTCGAGTATATTCATGATCAAGTCGAGACCCATTTTTTCGGCAGCTTCCTTGGCTGAAATAGTCTCGTGATGAATTGTCTTCACTCGCTCAATCGGGTCTGCGATATCTGAAAACACTGTTATGGGAATGCCCGCTACCTGGTTGCCTCCGGCAGAGGCATCGCTGCGCAGGGAGATAGGCATCAGGCCGGTGAGTGATTCGTGCGGTAATTCACCCTTTGCATCCAGGTACTTGCGAACGGCGCCAGCGGCCACGGCGATAAAAATATCGTTCAGGGTGCTGCCCGGCACTTTGGCGCGAATTTTCTTTATCCGCGAAATAGGCATTCCGAACCCTTCCACTACGCGGTTAGCGGAAACATTTACGCTGAACCGCGTTACAGGGGCGTTTGTATTAAAACTCCCGCTCAGTGATCGACCGAACTTCACAAGCTTGCCCGGAGTGAGGCCAGCCAGCTGCTGTGCGCCGGCCTTGAACAGGCTACGAGTGCCACTGCCAAAAAGATTGGCCATCTTGCCGGTTCTAGCGAGATTATGGCCTACAGTCTTGGACAGCAGCTCGAAGTTACTCGGGTCAGTTTCTCTCACCATCTTATGCTTTTTGGTTCGTGTGTGCGACTTCTCGGGCTTTGCCGTGTGCAGATCACTTATCAGGTGCACTGCGGCCATGCCATCAACTGAAGCGTGATGGACCTTGAGAAAAATGGCGAAAGAACCCTTGGGCAACTTGGGGATATTGTCCAGCCCTTCTATAACATAAACCTCCCACAGGGGTTTATTGCGGTCCAGGGGGCGCGAGTGCAGGCGAGCTACCTGGATCATTAGCTGTCTCCAGTCGCCGGGCTGGGGCAGGGCGATGTGACGGATGTGGTATTCCACGTCAATGTCACCGCCGGCTACCCAATATGGCCGGTCGATACCGAACGGCACCATCGCCAGGCGGTTGCTGAATACCGGGTGCAGGTGTAAACGCTCCTCGAAGTGTTGCAGGATATCTTTGTAGCGCACCTTGCCACCGGGGGCGGTAGTCACGTCATAGACCAGCAGAGTGCATACGTGGTTGAAAACATTCCCTTGCTCGCTAACCAGCGAGGCATTGTCCAGTCCAGACAGCTGTTCCATTTCGTTACCCTCAGGTGTAAGGCATCATTAAAAAAGTCTTTATGCGTGAATAGGCCTGCCATTGACACCTCGCATGGCCTCCATTATCACTTCGGAGATAGTGGGGTGCGCGTGGATCATATTGGCGATGTCTTCCGGCAGCAACTCGCTGTTGCGCACCAATAGTAACTCGTGCAGCAGTTCTGTGGCATTGTGGCCGACAATATGTGCGCCCAGTAACTCATCGGTTTTGGGGTCGCACAGTATTTTTACCAGCCCCTCCGGTTTACCCACGGCGATAGTCTTACCTGCTCCGGCGTAGTTGAATACCGATTTTTTTACACTGATGCCCTCAGCCCTGACTGTATCTTCTCGCAGGCCAAAACCGGCAACTTGCGGCTCACAATAAACTGCCGAGGGAACACTGTCTAGGTCTACTGCTTTATCGGGTTTGTGCCCCGCCATATATTCTACTGCAATCTCGCCCTCTTTGGACGCAACGTGGGCCAGGGCGGGTGTGCGGGTAATGTCGCCAATGGCATAGATACCGGCAGCAGAAGTCTGGCAGTAATCGCCAATTTCTACATAGCCCTGTTCGTCCAGTTTAACACCCATTGCCTGCAGGCCCAGGCCTCCGGTGTTGGGGACACGACCGAATACGACCAGCACCTTCTCGGCCTCTAGCTGTTCTGCTTCGCCCGCGCTGTTTTGCAGGCTGACTGTGACTGTACTTGCGCCTTTCTTTAATTCCAGTGCGCGGGTTTTAGTTCTTACGTCAATGCCGTCGCGCACCAGACAGTTTTCAAGCACTGCGCAGGTTTCAAAATCTTCGGTAGGCAGAATATGGTCCATTGCCTCTACCAGGGTAACGTTTACTCCAAAGTTATTCATTACGTAGGCAAATTCACAACCAATAGCGCCGCCGCCCAGTATTACCATACTGCTCGGTAGTGACTTCATGGCCAGAATGCCGCTGGATGAGAGTATTTGCTCTTCGTCACATTCAAAGCCGGGCACTTGCATGGGGCGAGAACCGGTTGCTAGCAGAATATTTTTACTGGTCAGTTTATCTTTGCCATCGACGGTGACTTCACCCTTGCCGCTGATAAGGGCAGTACCCTTTATCAGCGTCACTTTATTTTTTTTCAACAGGCCGCTTACACCGTTGGTGAGGTTTTTTACGACCCCGCGTGAGCTGGCCTGTACCTTGGCGTAGTCCAGTCCCTTGCGATCAATAGCCACACCCACAGCTTCCATTTCCTTCATCGAGCGGAAGACCTCTGCCTGATGAATGAGGTTTTTCGATGGAATACAGCCCCAATTGAGGCACACACCACCGACTGTATCTTTCTCTATGACAGCAGTCTTCAGCCCCAGCTGTGCCGCACGTATTGCCGCGACATAGCCACCGGGGCCTGCGCCGATAATAATGACGTCGTAGTCGGCACTCATACCAGCATCAACTCAGGGTTTTCAAGACAGTTGTGCATGTGATTTGCCAGCTGTGCTATCGGAGAGCCGTCCAGTACACGGTGGTCGAACGTCAGGCTGATGGGCAGCATGGTTCGGAGTTTGATCTTGCCCTTATACGCAACAGGTTTTTCCTTCGGTGTAGCGGGGCCTATCAATAAGGCATTGGGCAGATTTAAAACGGGAGTACTTGTCATGCCCGGTGGTGATAGCCCGGCGGTACTGGAAAAGGCAACGGTGCTGTCACGCATGTCATCGGCAGTCAGTTGACCATTGCGGGCTTTGTCGAACAGGGCCTTCATGCCCTTGTTAATGTCGACCACGCCCATTTGTTCCACGTGTTTCAGTACCGGCACCAGCAACTTGCCGTCGTAGGGCGTCTCGCCGGGCAGAGCAATCGCAATACCAACGTTTATGCTTTCATAGACCACTATTTCGTCGCCTACAAGGCTGGCGTTGGCGATAGGCACCTGTTTAATGGCGCAGGCCAGGGCCTTGATGAGAAAGGCATTCAACGATACCCGTGTTTCCAACTGGTCTTCCATGGCGACAAAACGTTTGCGGGCCTTCAGCAATTTTGTTATATCCGATTCCCAGGCAGAAGACAGCTGGGCCGTGGTTTGCAGGCTTGCCA
>JAUVBI010000259.1 GCA_030591305.1 Pseudomonadota bacterium | reverse complement strand
ATTGTGTCGCTGATCGCCGGTTTTGGCCGCATGGAATTGAGCCAGGCGAAGCGCCTGGCTGTCAGGGGTAGTGTTGTTCTGTTTTTGATCTGGGGCCTGGCCCTGTTGATGATATTTATCGCGGCGCTGGCATTTCCCGACCTGGATACCGCGTCTTTTTTTGGTAGCGCCGCCTCTCCGGAGCCGCAGCAGAGTAATCTTATAGACCTGTACTTGCCATCCAATGTGTTTTACTCCCTGTCCAATAATATGGTGCCGGCGGTGGTATTTTTCAGCATCCTGGTGGGAGTTGCCCTGATTTCGGTGGAAGATAAGAGCAGTGTTCTGCCAATTTTTGACGGTCTGACCGCGGCGTTTAGTAAAATAAATGCGGCTTTCGTGCAACTCACACCTTTTGGTATTTTCGCTATCGCGGCCGCCGCTGCAGGCACCATGACCATTGACGAGCTGGCGCGGGTACAGGTGTATCTGGTGACCTATATCTCACTGGCGTTACTGGTGACCTTCTGGATATTTCCCGGCCTTGTTGCAGCGCTCAGTGGTATTCCCTACCGGGAAGTTCTGAGTACGTTCAAGGACACTCTGGTGACGGCATTTGCCACGGGCAACCAGTTTGTCGTCCTTCCGCAAATTGCAGAAAACTGCAAGACCTTATTGGGTCAGCATAATTTACGCAGCCCCGAGGGCGACTCTGCTATTGATATTATTGTTCCTGTTTCTTTTAATTTCCCCTCGTTGGGAAAACTACTAGTCATATTATTTGTTCTGTTTTCCGCCTGGTTTAATGATATAGATATCTCTATCGGCGAGGGTATCTCCCTGGCCTTTAATGGCCTGTTCAGTCTTTTTGGCAGTATCAATGTCGCCGTCCCCTATATGCTGGACTCGTTGCAAATACCGGCGGATATGTTTCAGTTATTTCTGGTGACCGGCATTGTGGTCGGCCGTTTTGGCGCGATGTTGGCCGCCCTGCATATTATCGTCCTGAGTGTTATCGGCACGATTGCCCTGTGTGGGGGGTTGAAGCTTAAGAGTCGCCCTATTTTTATTTATTTGGCTGTCACTATGGTGTCGCTGTTCCTGCTGGTTATGGGGCTGCGCACTTACTTTCAGGCTTTTGTGCCCGAGCCACCCGCCAAAGAAGTGGTACTGGCAGACATTCATTTGATGTATGAGCGGTCACCGGCACAGGTTTTACATAGTGTGCCGGCACCAAACAAAATTTTTCTCACCGGTTCCCGGCTGGACCATATTAATGAAAGTGGGCTGCTACAGGTAGGTTATCGCCCCAATAATCTGCCCTGTAGCTTTCTGACCCCTGGGGGGGAGTTGGTGGGATTTGATGTGGAGATGGCCTATGCCCTGGCGGAAGACCTCAATGTAGCGCTTGAATTTGTGCCCTTTGAATTTGACTTGCTGGGCGGAATGTTGTCCTCAGGGCAAATTGATATGGCAATGTCCTGTATTGCCAGCCTGCCAGATCGTCACGCCTACGCCTCTTTCTCCCGTTCCTACCTGGATCTCACGCTGGCCTTTATCGTCCCGGATCATGAGCGCCATCTTTTTGACGATTTGGAGACATTGCGAAACCGGGACGAACTGACCATCGCCCTGATAAGTTCCCACTATTTTCGCCCCAAGATTCAGCGCTTGTTGCCCAATGCGAAAATAGTATTCCTGAAATCTGCAGAAGATTTTTTTAATGGCGGTGGGCAGGGTGCAGATACCCTGCTGTTCTCAGCAGAGGAGGGTGCTGCCTATGCTTATCGGTACCCAAATTACACGGTGGTAAAAGCAAAACGTGGAGGTATCCGAACCCCCGCCGCCTACGCTGTGCCCAAGGGCGATATGGAAATGATCGAGTTCGTGGGAAACTGGGTGGACCTGAAGAAAAAAGAAGGTACCGTGGATGAACTGTATGACTACTGGATGATGGGCGGTGTGTCAAAGCGCACGCAGCCCCGTTGGTCCATCATTCGCGATGTTTTGCATTGGATCGAGTGACAGGCGTCGCATAGTGGCTAAATTGCGTCTAGAATCAGTTTTAGAGACAATATTAGGGAAATAATAATATGCGTACTACTGCCCGAATTTACTGCTTTCTCCTGGCATTTATAGTGTCCGCTGGCGCACATTCCTCAAGCCCCTATGAAATTGATACACCCGAGCGTGTTGTAGCCTTTGCTGATGTTCACGGCGCTTTTGATGACTGGACAGCACTGTTAAAAGAGCTGAATGTTATAGATGCGAATTTCAATTGGAATGGTGGCAAAACACACTTGGTGTCACTGGGCGATTTAATTGACCGGGGGCCTGGGTCGCGCAAAGTGGTGGAATTGCTAATAAAACTCGACGGACAGGCTGCCAAAGCAGGTGGTGCCGTACATATGGTGCTGGGCAATCACGAGGTCATGGTCATGACGGGTGATTTGCGCTATGTATCCCCGCTAGAGTTTGCGGCATTTGCCGCCGATGAAACCCAGGCAGATCGCGATGCGTTCTACGCTGAATATCGCCGTTTTAACGCCGGGGGTGATGATGCTGATGTCCGTCCCAAGTTTGATATGCAGTACCCAAAGGGTTTTGTCGCCCTAAAAAAAGCCTTCGCGCTCACCGGTGATCTGGGGAGCTGGTTGTCGCAGCAGCCGTTTATTATGCGGGTGAACGATAAGGTCTATATGCACGGTGGTATAGCCAGTGACGCCAGCGAGAAATCCATCTCGGCACTTAATCAACAAATGCAAGGCGAGTTACGTGAGTACCTGAAGAGCATAGCGGCTTTGGAGAAAGCGGGTGTTATGCCCCTGCATGTCGATTATTTTACCCGCCGAAATTTCCTCAATGCACGGACGGAAGAGTTTATGAAACTCAGCCCGGGTGTTGAGCCGAGTTGGTACGGCGAACTGTTAAACGTGTTTGATGCCCAGGAGCATTTTGTTTTCAGTGATGACAGCCCCAATTGGTATAGGGGGACTGCGGTATGCCATCCCTACGCAGAGTCATTCAATACCGAGCGTTTTTTGAAGCGGGTGGGTGCGAAGCAATTGGTCATGGGGCACACGCCTACCGAGGGCAAAGTGAGGGCGCGTATGAACGGTCTGGCCATTCGCCTGGACACCGGTATGTTAAAAGCTGTGTATAAAGGGCAGGCCTCGGCTCTGGTATCACAGGACGGCCCCGACTACGTCCACTATTTGGGCAGTACGGAAAAAGCCCAGCCGCTCAATGATCACAAGAGCCTGTCCCAGAAGCTCTCCCAAATGAGTGATGCGGAGCTCGAAGACTTTATGCGTACAGCCCCCATTGTAAACATAGAAAAACTCGACACAGGAATTACCAA
Organism: Pseudomonadota bacterium; assembly: GCA_030591305.1. Next base: position 846 of record JAUVBI010000259.1, on the reverse strand, counting down.
CCCAAAGCGGGTTACACAAACCGAGAATGGCGTGACCAACGATGCGGTATTTAAATACGAAGATACCAACCCGGGAATCCAGTTCCGCAGCAAGTATATACCCCGGCGCTACAAAGACAGCGACCGCTATGTCTACGACGTGGCCGCCTATAAACTCGATAGAATGCTGGGCTGGGAAATGGTGCCTACAGCGGTAATAGCCGAAGTTGAAGGTGATGAAGGCGCCCTGTCCGACTGGGTGGAAAATGCCATTAACGAGCGAGACCGGCTGGAGAAAAATCTACCCTTCGAAGGCTATTGTAAGCAACAGGAACAGTACCGCCTGCGTTTTATCTTTGATATTTTAATTCACAACGACGATAGAAATCTGACCAATATCCTGTGGACCAAAGACGATTTTATGATGAAATTTATCGATCACAGCCTGGCCTTCAGAATTACTAAGAAACGCCCCAAGCAATATAAAAAGGTGACCTTGCAAGTATCTGATCTACTGGAGGCCCGCCTGAAATCACTCACTGAGGAAAACCTGACCACTGAATTGTCTCCCTACCTCCACCCCAGGCAAATAGAGGGCATACTGGCGCGCCGGGATTTGATTTTGAGAGAGGCAAAGGGGACATCGAAGTAAGTCCGGTTCTGGAGCAGCGGCAATGATGGCCGACAATAGACAACTGGCCTGGGCTAAACGAACACTGACCCTGGGCGTGGAGCTAAAACCAGGCGAGGGCCTGGGCGTAGCCGCCATGTTTACCAGCCTGTTTCTGGTATTGTTTACCGCCTACTTGTTAAAGCCCGCCCGGGAGATGCTCATTCTCACGGAGGGCACCGCTGAAATTCGCAGTT
>JAUVBI010000248.1 GCA_030591305.1 Pseudomonadota bacterium | reverse complement strand
CGACAGCTACGGTCAGCGCAACTGTAATTTCAGCGTACAGGAACGGCATCCAAATCTGCTGAAATTCCGGTTCATAAAAATCCATACCAACAGAAAACGACAAGGTTTCCTGAACATACCGCAAACCAAAGCTGACCGCCATGAGTATGACAGCAAGTCCTGGCAAAAATCGTTTAGGCTCCAATATCCAGTCTAAGAGGCTTCCTTCTTTGCTCTGTATGGCGCCCAGGCTAACCGTGGGAACCGCATTGTGTGTTAATCCAGCCATTTCTCATTCCTCCACTTCATTATTTTCTTCAGCACGCCACCTGTCAGGCAACGGCTGACTCACTTTTCCCCGAGTCTGCGAAGACTCGTTGAAATTCTTCGATTACACACTTGGTGTGCATCAGGTTCAATATGGTATTTACAATGCCCAGACCATCCACGACTCTACGCGCCGCCTGGCCCGAATCCAGCCTGGCTTGATAGGCTTTCACAAAAACATCAATTTCTCTGCGCGCCAATTTACGAGTGAGGCGCTGGTAGAGCCGTAAAAAGGCGATGCTGAAGCCCTCACTGGGCTCATAACCATTTTCGCGCAGCCGAGCCCACTGCTCTATGATCGCCACATCACGGGTATCAATCTGATCATCATCTCCAATGCAGATCACGCCCGCGGCTGCCAACTCACGGATCTCCTGAGCGGTGATAACGCTGTCTGCGGTCAGTTCCGCGATGCTGCAGGCCGTGGCATACTCCACATCGTGCAATAACCCCGGCAGCAAATACTCAACACCCTGTATGCCACCACCGTCAAGCATTTCTCCCGCCGACTCAGACTCCAAAAGCTTACGAATCATCGCCAGGGGCAAAAACTTCTGCTCCTGTAACTGCTTGATCGCCCGAATTCGAACAACATGCCGCTTGCCGTAAAGGGCAACATTGCGCTTGGGCCGCTCCGGCTCCGGAACAATGCCTTCACGAATGTAATAACGAATAGTCTCACGACTGACACCCGTCTCTACTTCTAACTCTCTCATCTTCATATCCATGCAAACGACGATATCACTCCATTTTGCGTAGTACAACCCCGCAATACGTATTTTTTGCCCTTTTTAGCACTCATAAGCGTTAATTGGCACGGATGACCGATTCTATATGGTCAGGAAGGCCATGCCGGCGTTTACGGAGTGTCGCCCGGCGGATTTTTCAAAATACAAGAACAGCAATACCAGTGGCAACCGGCCCTCGTTGTAGTGAAACCCGATTTGAGTTAGTTTCAACAAACGACAACTTTTGCAATTATAGTGCCCATTCTGGAAACAGATAGAAAGGATTATTTTATTTGCAAGACGAAGAATAGATAGAGGTAGTGGCTATGCCAGATACACCCGTCAGAGCCGGCCCCCTGGCCCCTTATAAAATCCTTGACCTGTGCACCGATAATGGTTGGTTGTGCGGTAAATGGCTTGCTGATCTTGGAGCACAAGTCCTGAAAGTCGAACCGCCAGGCGGTGATAATGGCCACAATGAGGGCTCTTTGGCCGGACAGCAGGCAACCCGGGATGATGATCTCCGTCGGCGATTCATGAATCAAGGCAAGCAATCCATAACCCTCAACCTGGAAACAGAGGCAGGGCGGGATATTTTCAAATTACTCGTCAAAGAGGCTGATGCTGTTATTGAGTCATTTCCCACCGGCTGGCTGGGAGAGCGCGGTATCGACTACAAAGAACTAAGAGAAATCAATCCCAAAATCGTTTTCACCTCTATTTCGCCCTTTGGCCGAACCGGCCCCTATGCCAACCATTCCGGTACCGATTTAGTCATTTCCGCCCTCTCCGGACTAATGTATGTAACCGGAGACGATGACCGCCCACCACTGAGAATCTCGGTACCACAGACCTTCCTGCACGGCTCGGCGGAAGCGGGAGTCAACACCGCTATCGCCCTGTATCATGCTGCGCGCACAGGTTGCGGGCAGCATGTAGACGTTTCCTCTCAACTGGCCACCACCCGGGCATTGATGAATGCCACCGGATTTCCTCTCCTTGAGGGCCGAAATCTGCAACGCAGCGGCCCCTATATGCACATGGGCCCAGCCCGCTGGCGACTAATTTTTCAGGTGAAGGATGGTCATATCTGCATTATGTTGGCAGGTGGCACCCTGGGTGGGACCACAATTCGTGGCTTCCTCAATTGGGCCGGTGAACATATGGAAATTCCTGCCGAACTCACTGCAACAGAGTGGGAAAAATTGGAGCTATCCGACCTTATTTTCAATGAGGAAAAACGCAAACTACTGGATACGGCCACTGAAATTTTCAGCAGGTTTTTTATTCTCCATCCTAAAAAAGAGCTCTACGAAAGGTCGTTAAATGAGCGCTTGATGCTGGCGCCGGTGAGCACGATTGCCGATATTCGTGAGGACATTCAACTCGACGCCAGAGAATACTTCACCCCGGTGCAGGAAATGGACGGCACCAGCCTGCACTACCCTGGCGCGTGGGCACAATTTTCAAAAACACCACTCAATGTAAATCGGCGAGCACCATCAGTCGGCGAACATAACGACGTTGTTTATGGAGACAAACTGGGAATCAGTCAGGTGGAAATGGATAAGCTGGCATCGGCCAGCGTCATCTAGTGTTTACATTACACCAGGAGGAAAAGGCTATGCAAAATGACCGAATATTCACTGGGCTAAAAGTATGGGATATGTCCTGGGTTGGCGTCGGCCCTCTCACCTCTCGCTATTTTGCAGACAACGGCGCTACGGTCATTCGCATGGATTCCACCAGCCGTCCAGACCTGCTGAGAACCGCCCCGCCCTTCAAAGATGGGGTGCCTGGTTACGATCGGTCTATGTTTTATGGCGATTACAACTGTTCGAAATATAGCCTTGGCCTTAATATGAAAAAATCGAAAGCCCATAAAATAGCCTTTGAAATGGCCCAGTGGGCTGATATCGTCCTGGAAAGCTTCACCCCGGGCACGATGGCCAATTGGGGTCTCTCCTATGAACACCTGTCTGCGCAGCATCCGAAATTGGTTATGCTATCCACCTGTATGCAGGGCCAAACCGGGCCTCGGGCCTCCTATCCAGGCTTTGGGAATTTAATGGCTGCAATGTCCGGTTTTTATGAGATTACCGGCTGGTCCGACCGGGATCCCGTGATGGTCTATGGCGCTTACACTGATTTTGTCGCCCAACGTTTTACCACCATGGCGTTGGTAGCTGCCCTGGACCACTGCCAGCGCACCGGTCAGGGACAATACATTGACGTCTCTCAATTCGAGGCCAGCTTACAATTTTTAGGCCCTGAATTTCTGGATTATGAAGTTAATCAGAACGTTGCCAGCCGGCTCGGCAACAGCAGCCCTGACATGGCCCCTCACGGTGTCTATCCCTGTGCAGGTGAAGAGGAGTGGATTGCCATTGCCGCGGTAGATGACGAACAGTGGCATTTTCTGAAAAATATCATGGGCAATCCAGGCTGGGCACAGCATCCGGGATTTGATAGTTTCGAGGGCCGCAAAGCAAAAGAGCAGCTTATTGATGAACAGATTTCACTTTGGACATCCAGCCAAAGCAGCCATGACCTGTTTACAAAGCTACAACCCGCTGTGGCAGCAGGCCCTGTATACGATTGCGAGCACCTGTACACAGACGAACAAATTGTACACCGTAATTACTTTGTCGACCTGGAACACCCTGTGATGGGCACTGTACCCCACAATGGCGCGCAGGCGCTTTTATCTGAAACTAATAATCAACCCAGCAAGGCCTCACCCTGCATCGGTGAAGACAGCCACTATGTTCTTAGAGAGTTTCTGGGTTTGGGTGAAACTGAAATCGAAAGCCTGGTGAGAAATGATATTGTACAAATTAGCTCTTAACAGGGTATTAGCTGCACTGTTTTGCTCATTGGGCTCCCAATTCACTGGCAAATTATCGAACCACTGTCTTTAAAAGACCCCCTTATTGGCAAAAAATGCCTCCCTTAGGGTGCTAGAATCGACATCCACAACACGCTTGAGGAGGCAGACATGCCCAAGATTACCCTGATCGAATTCAACGGTACTGATCACACGATTGATGCCGAAACCGGCAAAAACCTGATGCTCAACGCCATCGATAACGGCGTTCCCGGGATTGATGGCGACTGCGGTGGCGCCTGTGCCTGCGGCACCTGCCATGTGTTCGTGGACCCCGCCTGGATTGAAAACAGTGGTGAAGCCGGCGCCCTGGAGGTGTCCATGTTGTCCATGCGACCGGACCAGGAAGCCACCTCCCGGCTCAGTTGCCAGATTGAGGTCACCGATGAGATGGAGGGTATGGTTGTTCGCATGCCCGAATACCAGATGTGATTCCACGCCAGAGGACATAACACGATG
>JAUVBI010000050.1 GCA_030591305.1 Pseudomonadota bacterium | reverse complement strand
GTGCAGGTAATTATAAAGACCTCCTATCCCGGGCAGGCTCCACAGGTGGTGGAAGATCAGGTGACCTACCCCCTGACCACGACGATGTTGTCGGTGCCCGGCGCGGTGACCGTGCGTGGTTTTTCTTTTTTTGGCGATTCCTTTGTCTATGTCATTTTTGAGGAAGATACAGATTTGTACTGGGCACGCAGCCGTGTTCTCGAGTATTTGAGCCAGATTGCACCCACTCTGCCGGCCAACGCGCGTCCGCAATTGGGGCCGGATGCCACAGGTGTTGGGTGGGTTTACCTGTATGCGCTGATAGATCGCAGCGGGCAACACGACATTAGCGAGCTTCGAGCTCTGCAGGATTGGTTTCTCAAATACGAGTTGCAGACGGTGCCCGGTGTCTCTGAGGTGGCTCCCATAGGCGGTATGGTCAAGCAATACCAGGTAAAGGTACACCCGGATAAGTTGCGCGCCTACGGTTTGCCTCTCTCGCTTATCCAAAGAGCGATTGAGCGGGGTAATCAGGAAGTGGGGGCCTCGGTGGTGGAGATGGCCGGTGCTGAGTACATGGTAAGTGCTACAGGCTATATCCAAAATGCGGTGGATCTTGGCAATATTCCCCTGGGATTAAATGTGAAGGGCACGCCGCTTTTACTTAAAGATATTGCCGATATTGAGCTTGGCCCACAAATGCGCAGAGGTATTGCCGAGTTGAATGGCGAGGGGGAAACCGTGGGTGGCATTGTGATTATGCGCTACGGAGAAAACGCCCTGAAAACCATAGAGGGGGTTAAAGAGCGTTTGGCGGAGCTAAAGAAGGGTCTGCCTGCGGGGGTTGAGCTGGTTACCGTATACGATCGTTCAACTTTGATAGAGGGGGCAGTAAAAAATCTCTGGGAAAAATTGGCTGAGGAATTGACTCTCGTCGCCCTGGTCTGTCTGGTCTTTTTGTTTCATTTTCGCTCCTCGCTAGTGGCCATCGTCAGCTTACCAGTGGCGATTCTCGCGGCCATATCCCTGATGTATTTTCAGGGTTTGAACGCTAATATTATGTCCCTGGGGGGTATTGCCATTGCCATTGGTGCGATGGTGGATGGCGCCATTGTTCTGGTCGAAAATATGCATAAACATCTGGAGCAGAGTAAGGCGGAGGGCAGGGAGCCCGACCGCTGGACATTGGTGGCTGATGCCGCCAGCGAAGTGGGGCCCGCGCTGTTTTTCAGTTTGCTCATTATTGCGGTGAGTTTTCTGCCGATATTTAGTCTGGAGGCACAGGAGGGAAGGATGTTTTCTCCCCTTGCCTACACCAAAACCTACGCTATGGCGGCCGCTGCCATACTGGCCATTACCCTGGTGCCTGTATTGATGGGTTATTTTGTTCGCGGCAATATCCGCCCGGAAAAAGAAAATCCGGTGAATAAGGTGTTACAGGCAGCTTATGGTCCATTGCTACGCATTGCCCTGAAGTTTCCCTGGGCCATAGTTGCGTGCTCGGTACTGTTTTTAGCGGTCAGTGCGATACCGGCATCTCGAATTGGCAGCGAATTTATGCCGCCTCTGGATGAAGGTGATTTGATGTATATGCCCACGACCTATCCTGGCATATCCATAGGTCAGGCGCGCCAGTTACTGCAGCAGACGGATAAGCTGATAAAAACAGTACCTGAGGTGAAGACGGTATTCGGCAAGGTGGGCAGGGCGGAGACCGCCACAGATCCCGCGCCCCTGACCATGATAGAAACGTTTATTCAATTCAAGGAGCGGGACCAGTGGCGCGAGGGTGTGACCCCCGAGAGCTTGAAGGCAGAGCTGGAGGCGTTGGTTAAACTGCCCGGTGTCACCAATGCGTGGGTAATGCCTATAAAAACCCGTATCGATATGCTGGCAACGGGGATAAAAACCCCGGTGGGTATTAAGGTGGCAGGCCTTGAGCTTGCAACCATTGAGGAGATAGGACGAGAGCTGGAACGAATCCTGGCAAAGGTTCCGGGGACGGCCTCTGTTTACTCTGAGCGTGTTGCGGGAGGGCGCTATCTCAAGGTTGATATCCAGCGTGAAAAGGCAGCCCGCTATGGCCTGAATATTGCCGATGTACAGCAGGTTGTGGCCACGGCCATTGGTGGGGTGAACGTGTCTCAATCGGTGGAAGGTCTTGAGCGCTATCCGATTAATATCCGCTACCCTCAGGACTACAGAAGTTCGCCCGAGCAGCTTGCCCTGCTGCCAATCGTGACACCCAACGGTCAACGTATCTCTCTGGCAGATGTGGCCAATATCATCATCGAGGACGGGCCGCCCGGTATCAAAAGTGAGAATGCCCGGCTTAATGGTTGGACCCTGGTAAATATAGAGGGCATCGATGTGGGCAGCTACGTCGAAAATGCGAGGCTCACGGTGGCAGAAAATTTACAACTGCCTTCGGGCTATTCACTCAGTTGGTCCGGCCAGTATGAGTATATGGAGCGTGCCAAAGAGAAACTGCTCTATGTTGTTCCCATTACTCTTGCCATTATTATGTTGCTTCTCTACCTGAATTTTCGCCATTTTGTTGAAGTTGGCATTATACTCATTACCCTGCCTGTGGCACTGACTGGCAGCGTCTGGTTGTTGTTTTTTGAGGGCTTTAACTATTCGGTTGCCGTGGGCGTGGGGGCAATTGCTCTGGCCGGGGTGGCCACCGAGACTGCAGTTATCATGCTGCAGTATCTCAAGCAGGCTTTTGCCTCACTGCAAGTGAGTTTAATGAAGTCTGGAAAGGCTCTCGATGAAGAACGGCTGCGGGAGATGGTTGTACATACTGCTATTTCGCGGGTCAGGCCAGTTATGATGACAGCTGCGGCAACTATCATCGGTTTATTGCCAGTGATGTACGGCAAGGGCATTGGCTCTGAGGTCATGAGCCGAATTGCCGCCCCCATGGTGGGCGGAATGATCAGCGCAGTAATTATGACCCTGCTGATTCTTCCCGCGATTTATTTTTTGTGGCGCAGGCACTCCCTAGACAACGCACAGGACAATAAGGGAAAAACAGAACTATGAATAAGTGGGCGCGCAAGATCCATCGCTGGGTCTCCTATCTGGTGTTTATTCAGGTAACCCTGTGGATAGTGGGCGGCGTAACCTTTGCCGTAGTTCCCTTCGACTCCATTGTTAAAAGTGGCTCGGTTATGGCGCCACCTGGCAGCCCGGTGTTTCCCGAAAATTGGGCCGCGCAGGTACAGGCACAGCAAAAGGAATTTGGCCCCGTGGTGGCAATGACTTCCAGCAACAGCAGCCAGGGCTTGTTATTGCAATTACAAGGCGAGAAAGAGAGCCGCTGGATCAGGCTGGCCGATGGCCAGTTGGCGACCCGCCCGGAAGCCGAGTCAGTGGGCCTCTATGCAAAGCAGCTCTATGTGGGCGATGGCGAGCTGGTGTCAACACGCTTTCTGGCAGAATCTGAATACCGCTATTTTGGCTTTGTCGATGAGCTCTATGGGCGGGTAAACGTGTGGCAGGCCTCTTTCTCAGATTCACTGGGTTCCCGTTTGTATTTTGATGGGGATACCGGTCGCTACCTGACGGTGCGAAATAACTTCTGGGTATTCTACGATGCCATGTGGCGGCTTCATATTATGGATTACCGGGGCGGGGAAGATTTCAATAACAAACTGCTGTTGTTTTTTGCGCTGTTTTCTTTTGTTTTTGCGATATCCGGCCTGATTTTGACATATACGGCAATTCAGCGAGCGGTGCGGAAGGCACGAGCTTAGTGGCTTCTCTCATCAGTGGGCGCAATGTATTTTACTTGAGCCTGCTATTTATTCTGGCATTGGCTCCGCGGCTCTACAGTGCCCATACGGTGGGTTATGACTGGGATTATCCGGGCAGCTTTACCCTGGTTAACTTTGACGAGGCCGGCTCGTGCAGGGCGGCTCTGGATGGGTTTGAATATTCAACATTTATCGGTCGCCAGACTGTCGCAATAGCCGAGCTGTTGGGGTACCCGGTTCCACCCGGAGCTGTGGGCAATACCAGGGAAGCTAAAGCCTATTGCCATTCTGCGGAGCATATTGCTGTCGCCAGAAGTTATTCGGCGATCACGGGGGCGCTGACCGTGGTGCTTATTGGCATCATCGCCCTGATGCTGATTCCAGCGCGCCCGCAAGTGGCCTGGACCGCCAGCGCCCTGCTGGCTTTGTCCGGCTTTCATATGAGTGAATCACAAACGGGCACGGTGGATGCACCCTCGGTGTTTTTTATCTATTTGTTTTTTGCGGTGATGATCTTTGCCGTGACGCGAAAAAGCAGGGCCGCCTTGGCAGTGAGCCCAATTTTTATGCTGCTGGCAATCTGGACCAAATACTGGGTGTTTGCCGTCTTTGCCTCTGCTGCGAAAATCCCCTCAACTCTATGGCAGTACCTGGGTCAGGGCCTGAATCGTGGCAGGGTAATTCTGCTGGTTTTTTCAACGGTGATTTTATTTGCCCTGGTGACCAATGCAGCCTTTGATGTGACGGCCTGGTATCCTGTGCTCGGCCTTTATTATTTGCTCGTGCCCTGGCGCAAACTACGCTGGCCTTTAATTCCTGTATTCCTTTTGATGCCTCTCATTGCCTATCTATTGTCGCAGGTGAGTATTATTGCGAGTTTTACAACGGGTGATATGAAATCTCATCTTGGCAATGGGTATGCAGCTATTGGGTGGAATAAGTGGTTGCGCAATCTGGTGAATATCCCCTCGGTGCTGATAGTCGGCCTGGGTATTCCCGCTTGTTTGTTTTTTCCTGCGGGCGTCCGGGCAATTTCCAGGGAGGGTCGCAGTGGCCTGGCATGGCTGTGCCTGGCCCCCGTTGTGGTATTTGCATTGTTTATGATGTTTATTTCGCCAGTTACCTACTATCGCCACTATCTCGTGTTGATACCAGCGGCTGCCCTGGTGTCAGCGTATGGTCTGTGGACTACAAGTCTGCCGCAACGGCGTTGGTTTGTGCCTCTTTTTCTACCCTTGTTTATGGTATGGCCGGCACTTCTGGCACTGGATTTTGAGCTTGATCATCTCCATGACCCAAGAATGCAGCTTAAAGGGTGGTATGAGCAGCACCCGGGTGACCGAGTTTTCTTCAGTTACTTTATTCCGCCACCAGAAAAAGCGAAGTCACAATCCAAATTATTTTCTCCGGAATATGCCTTTGGGGATGCCGAAAAATTAAAGTATGGCAACTACCTTATTTTAAGCGAGAACTGGTATGACACGGCCTTCGCCAATGAGCTTAATGGGCCGGTGATTAGCATTCCCGAGAGGCTGATTAAGACCAAGCCAGAGTACGCAGAGTTCTATCGGAAGACCCTGGCTGGAAAGCATCCCAATTTAAAACTTGAACAGGCTGTAAATATACAGAATTTTATGCCGGAACTGGTTTTGCATAAGTGGTTGTATGGTACGTTTCAGATGTTTGTCGGTGATATAAAAATATACAGGGTGGTCGATTGAATACGCATACCAATTCGGAGCTTGTAGACCTTCAGGAAACGCTTTATACGTCGCGTAACCCCACCCGGCGCTGGTTGCATTGCAGTCGGCGCGATTGGATAGTTGACCGTATTCAGGCGGTTTCGGGCCATCTGCCCAGGGCGCTGGAAGTGGGTCCTGGGGCCGGAGGCTATCTGCCCGTGCTGGCGAATGTGGCAGATGAACTTGTGGCCGCTGATATCGAAGAGGCCTATCTGGCTCAGTCCCGGACGCTTTCCGAGTCGATAGCTGGCCTCAGCTGTATCAAAGACGATATTACCGCTACAGCTTTGCCTGCGGATAGCTTTAACTTGATTTTGTGTACTGAAGTCATCGAGCACATTATCGATTCAGACGCAGCGCTGTGTGGCTTACGTAAAATACTGGCACCGGGCGGGACACTCATTTTGTCCACGCCGCAGAAATACAGCCCCCTGGAGCTGTGTGCAAAAATTGCCTTTTTGCCGGGGATTATTCATCTGGTGAGGTTGGTTTATCGTGAACCCATTATTGAAACCGGGCATATCAACCTGCTCACTGAAAAGAACCTGAAAACCCAAATTGAGGCGGCGGGGTTGCGGGTTAAAGAGGAATACACGTCGGGTTTCTACTTGCCGCTGGTGGCGGAGTTTATGGGTGATACAGGTCTTGCCCTACTGCAGTGGTGTGAAAAAAAGCTGCGGGATACCCGCCTGTCGGGATTATTATGGACCCAGTACTATATTTTGACAAAGTAGATTTGAATCCATGAGCTTTATGCAACGCTCTTTTCGGTTTGCCGTTGTAGGTGTGGCTACTGCCGCCCTTTACTATGGCCTGCTATTTTTGGGCGTTGAACGACTGGATCTGAATATTGTTCTGACCAGTAGTTTGGCCTATATAGTAGTGATAGCTGCCAATTATATGATGCACTATAGTTGGACATTCAGGGTATCCGCCCCGCATACTACGGCGCTGAAACGCTACCTGATAATGACAAGTTGCGGTTTTTTCATCAACGCTTTAATCATGTATATTGGGGCGTCGGCATGGCAGTTAAACTACTTATTGATGCAGACTGTCGCTATGGGTGTGATCATTGTGTGGAATTACAGCGTCTCCTCGGCGTGGGTATTTCGGGATAAATCGTGACAATAATTAGCGGGTAATAGTGTGTCAGAATTCCTGTCAGTGGTAGTACCGGTCTACAATGAGTTTCCCGTTCTGGGGGAATTCCACCAGCGTATGTCCGAGGTTATGTCGGCCACCGGCATAGACTATGAAATTATTTACGTCGACGACGGCAGTACGGATGATACTGCGGCCTTGTTGATCAGGCTTCGGGATGCTGACTCAGCAGTGGCCGTTATTGAGCTCAGTCGCAACTTCGGCAAAGAGGTGGCGCTGTCTGCGGGCCTGGATCACGCTAGTGGGGATGCGGTCATCATTATAGATGCCGATTTGCAGGATCCTCCAGAGTTGATCGATGAATTTCTGCGGGAGTGGCGAAATGGCTACGATGTTGTCTACGGCAGGCGAACCGACAGGGAGGGGGAGTCCTGGTTAAAGATCACCACGGCAAAATGGTTTTATCGAATAATAAACCGCCTCAGTGATGTTGAAATCCCGAGAGACTCTGGTGATTTTCGCTTGATCTCACGCCGCGCCCTGGACGCACTGATGTCGCTGCGTGAAACCCATCGATACATGAAGGGGCTATATGCCTGGGTAGGCTTTCCACAGAAAGAGATTCCCTATTTGCGCCAGGCACGGGCCGCAGGAGAGACCAAATGGAGTTACTGGCGTCTGTGGAATTTTGCCCTGGAGGGGATTACTTCTTTCTCTGATGTGCCCCTGAAAATGTCTACCTACCTGGGTGTTCTCACATCTTCTGCCGCGTTTCTCTACGGTTTGTACTTTCTGATCAGGACTATTGTATTGGGGAACCCGGTACCTGGATATCCCTCTCTTATTCTGGTGGTTTTGTTTCTGGGGGGGGTGCAGCTTATTTGCCTGGGAATTATTGGGGAATATCTTGCCCGAACCTACAATGAGTCGAAATCTCGCGCGCTCTATTTTGTGAAGGGCTATCACCCCTCGCGCAAACGGGCCAGCGTCGACGCGGAAAACCGGATCAATCTTTAGTGCTGTCCGAAAATAAAATGCTACCCCCAAACAGGCTGTTGTGGTTGCTGGCTGGTGCGGTCATGTACCTGTCGTTTGGCTTTACGGAAATGCAGGGCTCCGATCTGTGGTGGCATATTGCCGCGGGCCGAAGAGTATTGGAAAGTGGCTCTGTGTGGTTGTCCGATAGCTGGTCATATACCTTCGCCGGTGCACCCTGGACGAATCACGAGTGGCTGACAGATTTTTTCTACTACTGCTGGGTGTCGGTGTTGGGCCTGGAATCGATAGTTTACTGGAAGTGGCTGGTTGTCATACTGACCTACACGGTACTGCAGGTTGCATTAATACGGGTTAGCAAGCAATACGCCGCTGCACTTTTTTGTGCGGCACTGGCGGCGGCGGTTGCAGCTCCGTTTATCGATATTCGCCCCCATCTTTATAGCTTGCTTGGGTTCAGCATCTTGATCTTTATGTTGCTGGGCCGTACACCCTCTACATGGAAATTGGGCTTGTTGTTTGTGGTCTGGGTCAATCTTCATGGGGGGTTTATTTTTGGCCTGATGGCGCTGGGAATTTTGCTGTTCCCATGGCGCGACCTGAGGATAGCGGCTCTGCTGCGGCCTGCATGGATTATTTTTGTGTGCACGTTGGCTTGTCTTATCAACCCCGATGGAATCAACAGCTTTTTATTGCCGCTCACTTATGCGCTAGATGCCGACTCGCCCTTCCGCCAGCTAGCCGAGTGGCTGCCACCCTTTCAAAGTGGCGGAATTCGCTCGCCGTTGTTCGTCTGGGTGTTGGGTGTAACTCCGGTGATTGCATTGGCCTACGCCGTACCTGCTGTGAGAAGAGCGACAGGTGTGCCCTGGGAGGGCTTGGCATTGTGTGGCCTCACGCTGCTTATGTCGTTAACCAGCCGTCGCTTTATTCCCTTGTTTGCCATTTCATGGGCGGTCATGTCTGCACCTCTTATCGGCCTTCTATTGCAAAAACTGAAGGCTGACAAAGTGAATTTGGTCTTGGCTTTACTGGCCTTGTCTTACGGGACCTTTCGACTGCTGCCCTATCCCCTGAGTGCCGGGCCCGCCTACCACTACCTTACAGCAGAGTATTCCTATCCCATAGATATGCTGAATTATGTGGAGGCTAATAATATTCAGGGTAAGGTCTTCGCATTTTATAACTGGGGTGGGTATATCCACTGGCGCACCGATGGCAAGCTGAAAGTTTTCATCGACGGCAGAGCCAACACTGTATACGACGATGATACTTACAATGCCTATGTCGCTGTTTTGAGTGGCAAGCCCGGCTGGTTGGATATTATAGAGTCCTCCCAGGCTGATTATTTTCTTTGGCCGTACCACATACGAGGTGGGGAAAAGTTTCAATTGATGATGTCCAGCGGTCGATGGCAAGTGGTTTACCAGGATTCTGTGTCCTATCTTTTGGCGCGGAAATCGGTACGGCTTGCTGAATATCGACAGCCCTCCCTCGCTTCTCCCTACCGGGTTCTGTCTGCCGCTCACCTGAATGCGCTGCGTAGCAATAACACTGCGGCGGCGGTGCAAGCCGAGCGCGTACTACAACAGATCCCCTATCAGAAAGGCGCGTGTAATATAGCCAGGCGTGCCCATATGCGATTAGGTGACACGGCCAGGGCCGAGGAAATACTGGCCAGCTGCAGGGCCTACTTCCCCTCCAACCAATTGCACTAGCCTGTAGCCTATGAATATTACTGTTCTAGCCAACCGTGATCTCGCCAGTAATCTTGCACTGAATCATCTGCTTCCCGCATTGGTTGGGGAGCACAAGGTTCATGTTTTTCTTTCCAGCCAGGTGGGAAGTAGTGCTGCTGCTCCAGGGGAGTTACAGCAGCTCAAGTTTTTTGAGCAGGGCCTGTTCAATGAATTGTTGTTTCCTGCGCTACAGGATTCTTCTGTGGATGCATGCGTACACAGTTTTGATCGCCTGGCGCGAGTTACAGGCATTGCACCCATTCAGGAACTAAACAGAATAAATAGCGAGGAAGGCCTGTCTTGCCTGGCGGCCACAGCTCCCGACCTAATTCTTAGCATTCGCTACGGGGGCATTCTTAAAGATAAGGCAATCGCTATTCCGCCCATGGGGGTGCTTAATTTACACTCCGGACTATTGCCGAGCTATCGAGGTGTTATGGCGACATTCTATGCCATGCTCAATGGTGAGAGTGAAATTGGTATGACGCTGCATACTATCCTCGATGCGGGTATAGATACGGGCGATATTGTCGGCAGTACACGATTAAAAGTGGATGCAGGGCATTCTTATCTCTGGAATGTGTTGCAGCTCTACCCGGCCGGTGTAGCAATGATGCTGGCCAGTGTCGAAAAACTGTCAGTAGGGCAGCGGCTTACCGGCAGCGCCCAGCCAGAAGGCGGCAATTACTATAGTTTTCCCACAGCAGAGCAGTTACAGCGTTTTGGTGAAATGGGTTTTTGCCTCTATGATGTTGAAGAATCCATTGTAATTGCAAAACAATATCTGGAGCGGTGAAATGAAAATAGTGTTCTGTTGGGTGCTCGCCCTGGGAATTAGTAGCCCAGCTTTCGCTGCCACCCTCATTCATAATGTACACGGCTACACCATGGATCAGGGCAAGAGAATCAGCTTTGTGGCAATGGAGTATGACAAGGGCCGGGTTGTTCGCCTGTATAGCAGTGACAAAGAGAGTGCCGCCAGCACTGCCAGCAAGAAAATTGACGGCCACGGCGCAACACTATTGCCTGGTCTGATTGATGCCCACGGGCATGTGCAGGGCCTCGGTCAGGCTCTCAGTGCGGTGGATCTTGTCGGTAGCAAGACCGAGCAGGAAGCGGTTCAGCGAACACGAGCTTTTGCGGCGAACTACCCGGATGATAAATGGGTTGTGGGTTGGGGTTGGAATCAGGTGCTGTGGCCGGTGCAGGAGTTTCCCAGCCGTAAATCCCTGGATGCAATTGTCGGTCATAAACCCATTGTTCTGGATCGCATTGATGGTCACGCTTACTGGGTGAACAGTGTTGCCCTGAGCATGGCGGGAATCGCCAGAAACACGCCAGACCCCGATGGTGGACAGATTGTTCGTGATGAGCAGGGCGAGGCGACCGGAGTGCTTATCGATAATGCCATGGATTTGATAACCAAGGTGTTGCCTGCCACGTCCGACGAGCAGATTAAAGCCTATGTGTTGCGGGCGATGCACAAGCTTGCCAGCCTTGGAGTAACCTCTGCTCACGATGCCGGTATTAGCGCACAGGAGTTGCGGGCTTTCCAGTCCCTGCGGAGTGCCGACGAAATGCCCATTCGGATCTACCCGATGTTGCATGTTCTCGACCCCGCCAATGATATCTACTTGAAACAGGGTCCGGTAATCGACCCTGATCATCTACTGGATATCCGCAGCGTAAAGATATCCAGCGATGGCGCACTGGGTTCTCGCGGGGCGGCTCTGTTTGACGATTATAGCGATATGCCCGGTCACAAGGGTCTGTTGTTGCTGAGTGACGAACAACTGGAGCATCATATCGGCCGGGCCATGGCGGCGGGCTATCAGGTGAATACCCATGCCATCGGTGATCTGGCAAATACCAAAGCCCTGGATAACTACGAGCACTTTATACAAAAATACAAAGCCGGTGCCCTGCGCCATCGTATAGAGCACTCCCAGGTATTACGGGTGGAAGATATCCCTCGCTTTAATGCGGCAGGCATCATTGCATCCATTCAACCTACCCACGCTACCAGTGATAAAAATATGGCGGGAGACCGCTTGGGAGAAAGGCGCCTGGAGGGTGCCTATGTGTGGAAGAGTCTACTCGATAGTGGTGCGGTTGTTGTCGGGGGCTCCGATTTTCCCATCGAGTCACCTAATCCCTTCTTTGGTCTTCATGCAGCGGTAACGCGCCAAAGCCATGATAACCAACCCGATGGCGGCTGGATGGAGGAGCAGAAACTTTCCAGAGAGCAGGCGCTGAGTCTCTTTACAGAGAATGCGGCCTTTGCCGCACACCAGGAGGATTATCTGGGCCGACTATTGCCCGGCTACTACGCTGATTTTATTCTGGTACAGGATGATTACTTTCGTATTCCCGAGCAGGATATCTGGAAAACTAAGGTTATCGCGACCTATGTCGCGGGCCGGGAGGTTTTCCGCGCAAAAGGAGAATAAACGGTGCTTAAAATATTATTCCGCCAGAGTTGAGCAATAGCCCACATCTGCTTATAATGCGCTTCCTTTTTAGGACTATAGCTCAGTTGGTTAGAGCACCTGCATGACATGCAGGGGGTCCACGGTTCGAGTCCGTGTAGTCCTACCAAACACCCCTCCAGCAACATCCAATACTGACCTGAAGCCCTTTAAACACAAAGCCTCTGGCTGAATTAGCCTATTGTACTGTCCAGCACTGTATGCCAACATGATACCCCCAAGCGGGGTGTTTATGGGGGTATGTTCAGCTTTAAGCTGTTCTGGTACCCCCAGAAGCCACACAGCAAGCACAGGGGGAGGCGGGCCATGTCACTCACAGCAACAGCAGTCAAGCAAGCGAAAGCTAAGGACAAGCCTTACAAGCTGTCTGGCGGTAAAGGTATGTTTCTCCTGGTTAACACGAACGGCTCCAAATACTGGCGCTTTAAGTACCGCTATGGCGGTAAGGAGAAGTTGCTGGCCTTGGGTGTCTATCCAGACCTGTCCCTTAGTGATGCCAATGACAAGCGAGACGAAGCCCGCAAGCAACTGGCCAATGACATTGACCCCGGCGCTGCAAAGCGTGCAAAAAAGCAGCAGCAGGCTACGGAAGGGAAGAATAGCTTTAAGGCAGTCGCCACCGAATGGTTTGAAACCCGCATGAAGGACAAAGCCCAAGGCTATCAGGATCGTACCTGGCGGGGGTTGAAGAATGACCTGTTCCCATCACTCGGCACAACTCCCATTAACCAGATTACCGCCCCCGAGCTGTTAATGGCTCTACGGAAGGTAGAAGCCCGTGGTGCTATTGATATGGCTCACAGGGTGAAGCAAACAGCGGGGCAGGTGTTCAGGTATGCCATTGCCACGGGTCGCTGTGAGCGTGATCCCAGTGCCGACCTGAAGGGGGCATTACAGCCCGTAAACAAGACACACTTCGCCGCCATTACCGATCCCAAGGACGTGGGCAGGTTATTGGTCGCCATCGACGCCTATACCGGCACTCCCGTGGTGAAAACTGCATTGCAACTCTCCGCTATCCTGTTCCAACGCCCCGGTGAAATCCGCGCCATGGAGTGGGAGGAGATTAACTGGGAGGAGAGCCGCTGGGAATTGCCCTCCAGCAAAATGAAGATGAAGCAGCCCCACATTGTGCCGCTATCAAAACAGGCCATTGTCCTACTCACTGAGCTACAGCGGAGTACGGGTCGGGGCAAGTATGTGTTTCCCAGTGCCAGAGGCCCACACCGCCCGCTGAGTGACAATGGGGTGAGGGTAGCCCTTCGTACTATGGGTTATGACAATGAGACCATGAGCGCCCACGGGTTCCGAGCTATGGCCCGCACGATAATGGATGAAGTATTGAATTACCGGGTGGACTATATCGAGCATCAGTTAGCCCACGCTGTGAAGGATGCCAACGGCAGAGCGTACAACAGAACGGCTCACTTGGATGGTCGCAAGAAGATGATGCAGGGCTGGGCTGATTACCTGGACAACTTGAAGGCCCAAGCGGTGGCGGGGAATGTGGTTACTGCCAAGTTTGGCAGGCATAGCCAGTGAGTACGGTTTATATCTTTCTGGATGAGGGTGGGAATTTCGATTTCTCCCGCGGCGGTACTACTTATTTTACGCTGACCAGTGTCACCAGGACACGTCCGTTCCTGCTCAATGCCGCCCTGGATGATTACAAGTACGACTTACTGGAGTACGGCAAGAACGTAGAGTATTTCCACGCCTCAGAAGATAACCCGCATGTGCGGGGGGAGGTCTTTGACCGGATCGTTGAGCATACGGACACGCTGCGTGTGGACAGTCTCATTGTAGAGAAACCAAAAACCGGCCCCGCGCTACGGGCTGAACACAACTTCTACCCTAAGATGCTGGGCTATCTGCTGCGCCATGTTATCCAGCGCGAGGCGACCACCACTGTGGATGAAATCATTGTGGTAACGGACTCGATCCCAGTGAACAAAAAGCGCAAAACAGTAGAGAAGGCGGTAAAGCTCGTCTTGGCAGAAATGCTGCCCGGCCACACCCGCTATCGCATACTGCACCACGACTCGAAAGCCCACTATGGGTTACAGGTCGCGGATTACTGCAATTGGGCGATTTATCGAAAATGGTCCAGCGGCGATACGCTGCAATACGACAGAATCAAGCCGATGATTTGCAGCGAATTTGAGATATTTAGAGGGGGGGCAACGTATTACTACTGAGGATAAAAAGCGACCCCCTCGACTACTCCTTTCGGAGAGAGCCCCTTGGGCTCTTATCATCAAGGGGGAACCTTTGGACGACAGTATAGAGAATTGTGCCATACGATGTCTATGTGACGCTTATGGCGACATGTTGCCCGCATGGGCGAATAATCGGGGGTGAAGGTATTAGAGGTACCGACACCCCTAACCAATAAATGTCTACTACAAAGGAGAGGGCATCATGATTACAGCAATAGAAGCTCTGGACCCACAATGCCAAAACATACTCCAGATGCTGGAAGAACTGCGGCATAGAAAGTCGCCACTCTATGCCAAAGGCCTGGATAGCCTTCTCGACAGGATGCCCCCGAATTGCGACGAAGCAGATCTGATTCGCCAACACCGGGATGACTACATCAAAGAACTGCCGAGCATACCGGTAGCGCACTAAACAGGGCATTATAGAACCACAGCGCCTAGCATGGCCCGCGAAAAGCCGTTCCCTTAACGGCCTGGCGCTGTATCTACTTTAAGGGCTGCACTATAAGGGGGTGCCATGGAAAGTAACAGCACACTGCAACTCGATGATGATTCTCGCGATTTGATGGAGGCGGCATTTCAAGCATACTTGGACAAGTTATATGAAAATCCAACCGAAAGGGATTACATCATGGTTATTTTAGGTTTGTTTGACAATATTATACGCAGAGTAAGGGCGGAGCTTCCTGGAGAGCCGGGCCGTCCGCGCAAAGATATGCGGGAAAAAGTAGACCTGTATTGGGCCATGAGCACCAAGCGCAAGAGAGAGAATCTAGGGTCTGACAGAGCTGCTCAGGCCCTGTTTCGAGAAAATGACTTTGGTCGGAAAAGCTGGAAGGCGCTGAAAGCTGCTTACTACACTTATCGCCGTGACCTGATTAAAGCGTATTTACCAGAGGATCAGAATTTGTCTGATGGTGATTTAGATGCCCACCTTAGGCTATGCATAGCTCTGGCACGTCAAGATCATGCTACGCTTTTGGGTGGTAGTTGGTGAGTAGTCGGTACGAAAATCCAATTAGGTTTCTTTAACCGGTTATTTTAATTGCTGAGATTTACACTACCGAACTAGAGTTGTTTTGATTGCCATATTCGCTAACGCCCAAGGAGGCAAGACTATGGCTACTACCAACCAACCGCAACAAACGGACATTTTGCTCCGCTGGCCCGAAGTTCAGGCCCGCATCCCCATAAGTCGATCGCATGCCCATGCGCTGGCTGCAAAGGGGCTCTTCCCACGACCAATAAAAATTTGCGGCTCGCGCTCTTCAGCCTGGTTAGAAAGTGAAATAAACACTTTTGTAACTGAACGTATTGCCGAGTCTCGAAATAATCCAACAGCGGT
>JAUVBI010000280.1 GCA_030591305.1 Pseudomonadota bacterium | reverse complement strand
GCCCTCTGACTGGCACTGCGCAATATAGGCTGTGGCCTGCTCGCCAAAATCGGCGGGAAGCTCCCCCGCCAGGCGGCGCTGCAACTGTACGGCCAGCTCCGGATGGGCAGCAGCATAGGCCTGCATCTGCTCATTCCATGCCGATTCTGCCGCCGCGCCCTGTTCCAGCTTATTCCAACCCGCGTAGATTTCATCCGGAATGACAAACGGTGCGTGATGCCAGCCAATGGCCTCGCGAGTCGCCGCCACTTCCTCTACGCCCAGGGCTGCTCCGTGACAGGCCGCCGTGCCCTGCTTGCCCGGGGAACCCTTGCCGATAAGTGTCTTGCAACAGATAAGTGTGGGCTTGCCCGATTCGGCGCGAGCCGACTCTATAGCCGCGGTGACCGCGGTGGGGTCGTGACCGTCGACATCGGCAAGTACTTGCCAGCCATAGGCTTCAAAGCGGGCGGGGGTATCGTCGGTGAACCAACCCTCCACCTTACCGTCGATGGAAATGCCGTTATCATCGTAAAAAGCAATCAGTTTTCCCAGCCCCAGGGTACCGGCCAGCGAACAAACTTCGTGGGAAATACCCTCCATCAGGCAGCCATCGCCCAGAAACGTGTAGGTAAAATGGTCTATAATTGCAAATTCTGACTTATTGAACTGTGCCGCCAGAATTTTTTCTGCCAGCGCCATTCCCACAGCATTACTGATGCCCTGACCCAGTGGCCCGGTGGTGGTTTCAACGCCGGGCGCATAGCCATATTCGGGGTGACCGGGTGTCTTGCTGTGCAGTTTACGGAAGTTCTTTAGCTCCTCAATAGGCAGGTCGTAGCCGCTGAGGTGCAACAGGGAGTAAATAAGCATGGAGCCGTGGCCATTTGACAGCACGAAGCGGTCGCGGTTTGGCCAGTCGGGGTTGGCCGGATTGTGCGCCATGTAATCGTTCCACAAAACCTCAGCGATATCTGCCATACCCATGGGGGCGCCGGGGTGGCCACTGTTGGCCTGTTGAACTGCGTCCATGCTAAGGGCGCGGATTGCATTGGCTAGATCGGTGCGGGATGACATTCATTTCTCCAAAAAAACGGGCAGGGAAGGCGATTGCCTGAAAACAAGAGCGCCATTTTCGCGTAAGCGGGGCGCCACGGCAAACGGTTATTGGAGCTGTGATGTAGAAACTTCTAATTTAGAGGTGCTTTCGGCCGGTCAAGTGCCTGGCAGGTACCATAGCTTTATGCAGCACTGCAAAAACAACCACTTCCTCCTGCTCGTCCATGTAATAAATGACATGGCTGGCATGAGGGAAGCTGGCAACGCCCTGGCCAAGCCCTGGCCTTAGCGTCCCTATTTGCGGGCTAAGCGCAAGCAGCCCCATTGTCTGGCGAAGTTTTGACAAATATTCTTTTGACTGGACTATCCCCCAATGGATCAGCGTGAAGCGGCGAATTTCGATAAGATCGGTTTGCGCATCCGACGTAAGTCGGTATTTATACTCCCGAGTCATACCGCCCCGATTCAAGCTCATCAAAAAATGACTCGCCATCAACGGTATCCCGGCGGTTAATTTGGCCCCTGGCCGCCTCAACCCTGGCCTCTAGTACGCTCAACTTCAGAGCCTCCATGTGTTCGTATTCAGCTATCGAAATAACCACCGCGACAGGCTTACCATTTTTATTAATCTGAATAGGTGCTTGTTGGGCTTTTAATAAAAGATCGCCAAACTGGGTTTTTGCCTCATTCGCGGATAGGGCTTCCATTGTAGTACTTCCGTTATTCATTTATTTCGTATAGTTTAAACGAATCGAACGATCTGTTCTATCTTTCAGCAAAACCTCTCTGCAGCCACCTGGCGAACCCTTCCCCCGACAGATAATAAATTCATGGTTGCGCACAAGACAGAAGAATAAATCACCAAATACGGCCAATCTATATCAACTATTTTTGATATAGATGACAAGGCCTGCTAGACTCGCCCGCTATGTTATCCCTCGCAGCTAATCAAAGTCCCGAACCAGCGCCACCGCCAGATGCTCAACTGACGGTACTCGCCAATTTGTGCAAAGCCAGCGCAGACCCTCTGCGCCTGCAGGTACTGCGTGTGCTTATGAACGATTCCTTCGGTGTCTCCGAGTTGTGCGCCATCCTGGACATACGACAACCCGCACTCAGCCACCACTTGAAGGTACTGGCCGGCGCCGGCCTGGTAACCACCCGCCGCGAGGGGAATTCTATCTATTACCGGCGCAGTGAAATGGGCCAGAATGGCTGCCTGGGTGAGTTCAAGGCCCAGATTTTCAAGACACTTGATGGAATTGATCCACCACCCCAGACCCAAACCCGTATCGACACACTTTACCGACAGCGGGAAGAGAACTCCCGCAGCTTCTTTACCCAGAATGCACACAAATTCCACCAGCAACAGGACTTAATCGCGAGCTATGACCAGTATGCAGAAACAGTAGCCCAGCTGCTGCGTGACGCGCCGTTGACACAACACCGTATTGCACTGGAAGTCGGCCCGGGCGACGGCTCTTTTCTGGTGGAGCTGAGCCCCCTATTCGAACGGGTAATTGCACTGGATAATGCCGCTGAAATGCTCGAACAGGCCAGAAACCGAGCGGCATTCAACAATCTACACAATGTGGAATTTATTCACGGGGACACCGCCGCCACTGAATTAGAAAATTTACAGGCAGACTGCATCGTGGTCAATATGGTCATGCACCACACGCCCTCACCGGCCCAGATATTTGACGACGTAGCCAAAAGCCTGGCCCCGGGGGGCGTGCTACTAGTCACCGACCTATGCAGCCACGACCAGAGCTGGGCCCGTGAAAATTGTGGCGACCTCTGGCTGGGCTTTGAACCGGCAGACCTCGCCAGATGGGCCGGAGATGCCGGCCTGGAAGATATCGCCAGTATCTATCTGGCACAACGCAACGGATTTCAAATACAAGTGCGCCTGTTCGGCCACTCACAACACAACGCAAGCCAAAGGTAATAGCCATGAGTAAATATTCAGTTTTCACCTCGGAATCCGTTTCCGAGGGCCATCCGGACAAAATGGCAGACCAAATTTCCGATGCCATCCTGGACGCCATTCTCAAAGACGATAAAGATGCCCGGGTCGCCGTAGAAACCATGGTTAAAACCGGCATGGTCATCATCGCCGGTGAGGTGACCACCTCTACCTATGTCGACCTGGAAGCCGTGGTGCGCAAAGTGGTGCTGGATATTGGTTACAACAGCTCAAAAGTGGGCTTTGATGGAGCCTCCTGTGCCGTGTTAAATGCCATAGGCAAGCAGTCCCGCGATATCGCCATGGGTGTAGACGAGGGAGAAGCGAAAGAACAGGGCGCCGGTGACCAGGGCCTGATGTTCGGCTACGCCACCAACGAAACCAGCGTATTAATGCCAGCGCCCATTTACTACTCGCACCTGTTGGTACAAAAGCAAGCTGAGCTGCGCAAAGCTGGCGTTCTTCCGTGGCTTCGCCCCGATGCTAAAAGCCAGGTCACCCTGCGCTACGACAA
Organism: Pseudomonadota bacterium; assembly: GCA_030591305.1. The sequence goes on along the minus strand of JAUVBI010000280.1, from coordinate 143 downwards.
CGGCAAGCCCGTGGGCATAGACGCAGTTGTTTTATCCACTCAGCACGATGAAGATGTCAGCCAGAAAAATATTCGCGAAGCGGTGATGGATTTAATCATCAAAGAAGTACTGCCCGCCGAGTGGCTGCACACCGATACCCAGT
>JAUVBI010000025.1 GCA_030591305.1 Pseudomonadota bacterium | reverse complement strand
GTTGCCGGGAAACAGTTTCAGGCTCAGGGAGAAGACCTTTCCCCACTGCAACAGTTCCTGGACAATGCAGCCCTGGATGCCGGCGACGGTCAGGCCGAAGCGCATGAAGACAGTGTGCAGATGATGACGCTGCACTCCGCCAAGGGTCTGGAGTTTCCCCTGGTCTTTCTCGCCGGCATGGAGGAAAATCTGTTTCCCCACCGTATGTCCCTGGAGGAGCCCGGGCGCCTGGAAGAAGAGCGCCGGCTCTGCTACGTTGGCATAACCCGTGCCATGAAAAAACTTGTGATCAGTTATGCAGAAACGCGGCGCATGCACGGCAGTGAAAATTTTAATGCGCCGTCGCGCTTTATCCGGGAGATTCCTGCAGAACTGCTACAGGAAGTGCGCTTGCATACAGCGGTGTCGCGGCCCGTGAGCAGCCTCGCCCAGGCCGAAGTTCCCGATACAGGCTTACGCCTGGGTCAGCGGGTATATCACCAGATTTTTGGAGAGGGTGTGGTGTTGAATTTTGAGGGCAGAGGCAGCAGTGCCCGGGTAGAAGTCAATTTCGATAGCGAAGGCAGCAAGTGGCTGGTGGTACAGTATGCCAAGTTACAACTTATGTAGAAGCGGAACCAAACCATGATAGCGAATACACAAAAAGGATCTTCAACGCCACTGATAATTTTGGCCCTGGTGGCGGCCCTGGTTCTGGTATTGGGAATGTGGGCGACAGACCGCACCACTATGGGTGACACTGAAGCCGGTGTTGCCCCGGACACCACAGACAAGACCAGGCTGTTTCACTGGAAGATTGTTACTACCTGGCCCAAGAATTTTCCGGGCCTGGGCGCCGCTGCTGAAAATTTTTCCCGGATGGTCGATGAGATGAGTGACGGTCGCCTCACCGCCAGGGTTTATGGGGCTGGCGAGATTGTGCCGCCCTTCGAGGTGTTCGATGCTGTATCACAGGGTGTGGCAGATGCCGGTCACGGCGCTGCGTATTACTGGAAGGGTAAAATCCCGTCGTCGGTTTTCTTCACAGCAGTGCCCTTTGGTATGAATGCACAGGAGATGAACGGCTGGTTAAGCGTTGGTGGGGGGCTTGAGCTCTGGCAGGAAGCCTATGCACCTTTTAACCTTATTCCTATGGTGGGTGGCAGCACCGGCACGCAGATGGCCGGTTGGTTTAACAAGGAGATCAATTCGGTAGAGGATCTTAAGGGTCTGAAAATGCGCATTCCCGGCCTGGCCGGTGAGGTCTTTACTGCCGTGGGAGGTATAGCGGTTCGCATACCCGGTGGCGAGCTGTATACCTCATTGCAAACGGGGGTTATTGATGCCGCGGAATGGGTGGGCCCGTACAATGACCTGGCCTTCGGCCTGCATGAAGTGGCCGAGTATTACTATTACCCAGGCTGGCACGAACCCGGGGCCATGCTCGAGTTCATCGTAAACAAAGACTCTTTCGAGGCCCTGCCCGCAGACCTGCAATCGATAGTGACCGTTGCCACCCAGGCTTCAAACCAGCGGATGCTGGATGAATTTACCGCAAGAAATAACACCGCCCTGCGTCAGCTGGTAGACAAACACGGGGTAAAACTTCGTCGCCTGCCGGATGACGTTCTGCTGGCATTATCCCGGGCCAGTGACGAGGCCATGCGCAAGCTAATAGCGCGTGACCCGATGTCGGCAAAAATTTATACATCGTTCAAAGCATTTTACGACGGTGTACGGGACTACCACCACATATCTGAGCAGGCTTATATCAATGCCAGGGACTTGGCCTTTGAGGATGAGGGTTAGCTACGACACAATAGCTCGCGTTCGGCCATTTTCGTCAATTGCCACGTAGACAAATTCGCCCTCGGTCACCTTGATCGGCTCACCGTCGTGCTTGGAATTTATCCATACTTCTACCATTACTCGAACAGAGCTGCGCCCTATATCCAGAATGTCAGCGTAGCAGGTAACAATTGCCCCCATGTGCACCGGGGTGAGGAAAACCATGCCATCGATCGCCACGGTGGCGACCCGGCCGCTGGCTACATCTCCCGCGGCAATTGCACCGGCAATATCCATCTGAGATAACAGCCACCCACCAAAAATATCGCCGTTGGCATTGGTGTCTTTGGGCATTGCCATGGTTTGCAATGCGAGCTCACCCTGCGGAACAGGCGTAGAATTAATATCTTGCATAGGGAAATGACCTGTAGGTAATCATACGATGTGTCAGCCTTTAACGGCGCTGGGCAGTTAAGTTGCCAGTGCGGGCCAAATCCACAGGGCAGTCAGCACCAGAAGCTGAATTATTATAAAGGGAATTACACCGCGGTAGATAGCGCTGGTCGGCAGTGAATCCGGCGCTACACCACGCAGATAAAATAGTGCAAAGCCGAAGGGCGGCGTTAGAAAAGATGTTTGCAGATTGATGGCAATCATTATTCCCAGCCAGATAGGGTCCAGACCCATGGCCAGCAAAATGGGGCCAACAATGGGCACAACCACAAAGGTAATTTCAATAAAATCCAGAATAAACCCGAGCAGGAAAATCGCCAGCATGACGACAAAAGTTGCCCCCATGACACCGCCGGGCATGTCTAGAAAAAACCCGTGAATCAACTCTTCGCCACCAAAGCCCCTGAAAACCAGGGAAAAAATGGCGGCGCCAATTAAAATCATGAATACCATGCCGGTGACTTTCAAAGTGTCGGTAACCGCGTCCGAGAGTACGGGCAGGCTCACCTGGCCCTTTAGTGTCGCCAGCAACAATGCGCCTATAGCACCCACGCCCGCCGCCTCGGTAGGTGTTGCCGCCCCTGCCAGAATAGAGCCCAGCACGATCATAATAAGCAGTAGCGGCGGCAGCAGGCTTTTAATGACCTCGCTGGTGGTAATGCGCTGATTGTCCGCAGCCGGCGCAGACTCGGGCTTTAAAAAAGCGTAGACCAGCAAATAGCTGATATATAAAAAGACCAGTAACAGGCCGGGCAACAGGGCGCCCATAAACAGGTCTCCAACCGATACCGTTTTGGGGTTGTATATGTTCATGCTCAACTGGGCTTGCTGATAGGCATTGGACAGTACATCCCCCAGAAGCACCAGTGCTATGGAGGGCGGGATAATCTGCCCCAGCGTGCCGGTGGCGCAGATGGTTCCCGCTGCCAGAGAGGGGCTGTAACCATTGCGCAGCATAGTTGGCAGAGACAATAAACCCATGGTGACCACCGTGGCGCCGACGATACCCGTGCTGGCTGCCAGCAGCATACCCACAACCACCACGGAGATGCCCAGTCCTCCTCTCAGCCCGCCAAAGATCTTGGCCATGCTACCCAGTAACTCTTCGGCAACCCTGGATTTTTCAAGAATGACACCCATTAAAATAAACAGGGGTACGGCAATCAGGGTGGCATTATTCATAGTGCCAAATAACCGCCCCGGAAAGGCCGCCAGAAAGGCTGCGTCAAAATTGCCACTCAGAATGCCACCTACCGCAAAGGCCAGTGCCGTTCCCGCAAGCGTGAAGGCAACCGGATACCCCAGCATAAGAAGCAGGCAGACAGCGGCAAACAGAAACAGAGGTATATAGGCGACCATCAGGCCGGGCTCTCCACCAATATCAGGGCGTTGCGCAGTACTTCAGCCAGGCCCTGGCAGAACAGGTTTATTGCCATCAATGGAATCAGGCTTTTCAGCAGAAACACGGCCGGGATTCCCCCCGCCTCCGGTGAGCGCTCCATAATAGCCCAGGACTCTGCCGCGTAATTCCAGCTGACGCCGAAAATGAAAACGCAAAAAGGTAGCAGAAAGACTATTCCCCCCAGACTGTTTACCCAGGCCTGACCCCGGGGGCTGAATCGTTGATAGAAGATGTCCACTCTGACATGGCCCCCGACCTTCAAGGTGTAGGCGGCTCCCAACATAAACAGACAGGCATGCATATAGGTTATAGCTTCTTGGGAGGCTATCGACCCGATGTTGAAGCCATAGCGCAAAAATACAATCAGGGCCGTCAGGGCGGCCATTGCCAGGCCAAGCCATGCCAGAACGCGACCGCAGCGATCGGTAAATTTATCTATGGAGCGCACAATGGAGTGCAGTACAGGCATGGTAAACAGGTCTTTTTGATTATTCGCTGGGAGGGTATCATAGCTGGCTCACGGTCATATATAAAAAGCGCGGGTGAGTGCAAAACGCATGGCGTTTTTACACCCGCGATACTGGAAGCATAAAAATGATTATCGTAATTTCCCCGGCCAAGACTCTGGATTTCGAGGCAGCCCCCCCTTTTCGCAAGACGACTCAGCCGGAACTGCTTCCGCGCTCGGCAGAGCTGGTGGTAGATGCCCAGAAAATGAGCCCGGATGATATACGCGCCCTGATGGGTGTCAGCGAAAATATAGCCCAGCTGAATCACGCGCGGTTTATGAACTGGGCCACCCCTTTTAGTCTGGACAATGCCAAACAGGCAATCTTTGCCTTCAAGGGCGATGTGTATACCGGCCTGGACGCGGAGACATTGACGCTTAAGCAGCTTAATTATGCACAGAAGCATCTGCGAATCTTGTCCGGCCTCTATGGCTTGTTGCGCCCGCTGGACCTGATGCAGCCCTATCGACTGGAGATGGGGCTTAAATTTGCCAATTGTGGTGGGGTTAACCTCTACCAGTTCTGGGGGGACCAGCTAAGTAATGCTCTGAATGCCCAATTGAAAAAGCTAAAACAGGATGTCTTGGTTAATCTCGCTTCAAATGAGTATTTTAAAGCGGTCAGGGCGAAAAACATCAACGCTGATATTATCACCCCGGTATTTAAGGACCTGAAGTCCGGTAAATATAAGGTGATCAGCTTTTATGCCAAGAGAGCGCGCGGTGAAATGACCCGATATATTATTGAGAATGAGATTGAAGACCCTGTCGGCCTGCGTAAATTCAAGCGCAGCGGCTACAAATACAATAAGGCGGAGTCCACGGCACGCGAGTTGGTGTTTACCCGCGACGCCCCTCCCTCGACAAAAAAATAAAGGCATACCGTGGCAGAAGATAAAATTCTTGACCTTATTGTAATAGGTGCGGGCATGTCCGGCATCTGTATGGGCATCAAGTTACAGGAGCGTGGGATAGACGATTTTCTCATTATTGAAAAATCGCCCGATGTGGGTGGCACCTGGTATGACAACAGCTACCCCGGCGCCTGTTGCGATGTAGCTTCGGTACTTTACAGTTATTCTTTCGAGCCCAACCCCGACTGGTCCCGCAAATTTGCCCCGCACGATGAAATACAGGCCTATTTTGTTCACTGTGTCGACAAGTATGGCCTGGGGGACCGGATGCGATTGGATGCGGCCGTTGAGAGTGCGCGATTCGATGATGCACAAGGCATCTGGACGCTACAGCTGGAAGGCGGTGAACAATTGCACTGCAAGTGTCTGGTCAGTGGCCTGGGACAACTCAATCGGCCGAACATACCGGACTTTATGGGTGCAGAGTCATTCGCTGGGGAGGTATTCCACTCGGCCAGATGGCGTCACGATATCGACCTGGCGGGCAAGCGGGTTGCCGTTATAGGGAGTGCGGCCAGTGCCCTGCAGTTTATTCCACCGGTGGCGAAACAGGTGGAGCAGCTCACGGTATACCAGCGCAGCGCCAACTACGTGGTCGCGCGTAATGACCACGAGTATAGCGCCGCGGATAAAAGCAGGTTCAAGCGCTATCCCATGCTGCAGAAGCTTCATCGTCTAATGGTCTACCTACAGGGTGAAGCCTTGTCTTATCCTCTTATGAGGGCGAAGAGCTGGCTTCGCGCCCGTTTTACCAAGGGTTCTGCAGGATATCTGGAGGAACAGATCAATGACCCGGAGTTGCGGCGTAAATTCACTCCGGACTATCCCGCCGGATGCAAGCGAATCCTGATTTCTGATGATTTTTACCAGGCATTTTGTCGGCCCAATGTAGAATTGGTTACCTCACCGATCACCTCCATTTCGCCCCACGGCATGGTCAGCGAGGACGGTATAGACCGAGAGGTTGACGTTATTATCTATGGCACGGGGTTCAATTCCACGGAGTTTTTGTCGGGGATAGAGATCTTTGGGCGCAGCGGAAGGTCGTTAAGAGAAGCGTGGGCAGAAGGGGCCGAGGCCTACCGGGGCGTGAGCGTGTCGGGGTTTCCCAACTTTTTCATGCTGTATGGCCCCAATACAAACCTGGGCAGCAACTCCATTATTTTTATGGTGGAGCGCCAGGTGAACTATATCGTCCGCTGTGTGGATAAAACTCTCAGCCATCGCCTGAAAAGTCTCGATGTCAACGAAGCGGTTATGCGCGCCTATAATGATCGCATGCAGGGTGAGTTGGCGAAAACGGTGTGGGTGGCCAGTTGTGACAGCTGGTACAAAAATAAAGCGGGCAAGGTGGTTAACAATTGGCCGCGCTCTACCCTGGCCTACTGGTGGCATATGCGCAGCCCAGATTTTACCGACTTTGATATGCGTGGCTGAAAACCTGCATCTAAAAACCTAGCCGCCGCCCGCTTTAAAGGGCAGCATCGCGGTGGTTTGCTCCAGATACTGCTCGATATGGCTGCGCTCCTGTGCGGTAAAATCTGCGATTGCCTCCGAAAACTGAGGGTTTGCAATCCAGTGATTGGAAAATGTTTTCACTGGTCTGAAGCCGCGTTGAATTTTGTGCTCGCCCTGGGCGCCGGGGTCAAACTTCTTCAGCCCATTGGCAATGCAATATTCGATTCCCTGATAGTAGCAGGCCTCAAAATGCAGGCAGTCATATTCTTGTTCGCAGCCCCAGTAGCGCCCATAAAGTGTATCGCCTGAGCGAAAAAATAAAGCACTGGCCACGGCTTTATCGTGTAAATAGGCCAATACCATAATGACCTGGTCACCCATACTGGCGGCGGTATGGGTAAAAAATTCCCTGCTCAGATAGCCACCGTGACCGCTGCGCTTGGCGTAGGTGTGCTGATAAAAGTGATAGAACTGTTGCCATTGTTGCACGTCTATTTCGTCGCCGGTCAGAGTTTGAAATACGAAGCCCTGTTCAGTAACGCGTTTTCGCTCTTTCCTGAGGTTTTTTCGTTTGCGGCTGCTGAAGGTCGCCAGAAAGTCATTAAAGGTGCCAAAATCCTGGTTGAACCAGTGAAATTGGGTTGCTGTACGCAGGTGTAGGCCTTCTTTTTGCAAAAGCTCGGCTTCTTTTTCCCCGGGGAATAGCAGGTGCCAGCTAGAAATATGGCGACTGAGGGCCAGCTCACGAATGGCAGAGGCCAGTACTGGCCAGACCTCGGCTTTTTGATAACCGGGGGCCAGGCACAGGCGGGGCCCGGTAGCGGGAGTGAATGGAATAGCTGTTACCAGCTTAGGGTAATAGGGCAGCCCGTTGCGCTGCCAGGCATCGGCCCAGCTCCAATCGAATACGTACTCACCATAGGAATGACTCTTCAGATACAGGGGCAGTAGGCCCACGGCTTCGCCCGCAGGCCCGCTGCGGATAATGGCATGACAGGGCTGCCAGCCTGTTTTGGCGTTTGCGCAACCGGTATCTTCCAGCCCCCAGAGAAATTCGTGGCGCAAAAAGGGGTAGTCGGGCCCCGCCAGCTTATTCCATTCCCGTGCCGGGATTTCATCCAGCCCAGTGAGGAATTCGACGCTCAGCTCAGATTGAGGGTTGATGATAGTGCGCCTTCTCTATTTAGATGTTGGTAGGTAAATATTGTCGCCGCGATTCCCAGCGTGGCGAGGGGTCTACTCAAATGGCGATGTTGTAAGAAGGTTTTAAGTTTGGTGTACATTGGTCTCTAGCTTACTGTCTTGAGCGAAGAATTACAGCGATTACTGAAGCTGCCAGATATAGGGAGGGGAATCTTTTTTGGCCTATATAGTCCTTGCACAATTTTCGTACAGCCCTATAGTTATGCGTCTCAAAACGGAACTACACAAAAGAGAACGAGAAGCATGAAAAAGTGGGAATGTATTGTATGTGGCCTGGTTTATGACGAAAAACTAGGCTGGCCCGATGATGGGATCGCCCCGGGTACCCGCTGGGAAGATGTGCCGGAAGACTGGTTATGCCCTGATTGTGGCGTCGGTAAAGAAGATTTCGAGATGGTAGAAGTGAGCCCCGTGGATGAGACCCCTCACCATGAGGAGCCCGCAGTCGACAAGGTTCATGCCCCCGTCGTTATTATTGGAACCGGTCTGGCCGGCTATGGCCTGGCCCGGGAATTTCGCAAGCACGACAGTGAGACGCCCCTGATTCTGATCACCTCCGATGATGGCCGTTCCTATTCCAAGCCCATGCTGTCAACGGGCTTTACCAAGGACCTCTCGGCGGAGGATCTGGGCCAAATGGATGCCGGTACCATGGGGGAGCACCTCAAGGCCAGCGTCTGGACGATGACCAAAGTCAGCGAAATTGATACCGCGCAACAAATGATTCACCTGGGCGACAGCCAAAGCGCTATTCATTACGGAAAGCTGGTGTTGGCCGTGGGCGCGGATGTCATCCGCCCCCCCATAGAGGGTGATGGTCAGGAGTCGGTGTACACGGTTAACGACTTGCTGGATTACGCCGATTTTCGCACAGCGATCGAAACTGGAAATGTGAAAAAAATCTGTATTATTGGGGGTGGTTTAATCGGTTGTGAATTTACCAATGATTTGCTCAACGGCGGTTTTGAAATAGAGACGGTAGATCCTCTGGCCTATTGCCTGCCCACGCTGCTACCTGAGGCTGCAGGTAAGGCCGTGCAATCTGCGCTGGAAGAAAAAGGCGCCAAATTCCATTTTGGCCCACTTGTCACCGCGGTGAACAAAAGTGAACGCGGTGTTGTCATTAGCCTGAATAATGGCCATACCATTGATGCTGACCTGGTTCTTTCTGCAGTGGGTGTACGCCCTCAAATTGCCCTGGCCCAGGCGTCGGGAATAGACACAAACCGAGGCATTGTAACCAACCGTTTACTCGAAACCAGCGCCCCGAATATCTATGCGATGGGCGATTGCGCCGAAGTGAGTGGTCATGTACTTGTTTATGTGGCTCCCTTGATGGCCGCGGTCCGGGCTCTGGGCAAGACCCTGGCGGGTGAGCCCACAGAAGTAGTTTATCCGGCCATGCCTGTGTCTATTAAAACACCGGCTTGTCCGGTTGTGGTAGCGCCGCCTGCTATGGGCGCCGAGGGTGAGTGGCAGATGACCGTAGACGGCTGCAATGTGAAGGGCGAGTTTCGTGATGCCGGCGGCAATTTACTCGGTTTCGCCCTGACCGGAGACGCCACCAAAGAGAAGATGGCGCTGCAAAAATTGCTGCCCGCCATTATGGCTTGATGCCGGTGTCCGATAACATTGAAAAACAGGTTCGGGCCTGGCTTGAGATTTTTGTCGTCGGGCTGAACCTATGCCCCTTCGCCCGGCCCTTCGTAGCGCGAGACCAGCCCGATGCACAGGGCTTGCGTATTGCCATTTGCAAGGACTCCGGTCCCGAGGCGATTCGACGGGCCTTTTTGCAGGAGTTGGACACTTTACAGTCCAGCTCGGAGCAGGAGGTGGCTACCACCTTGTTGGTCTTTCCGGCCGCCCTGCAGTCCTTTGAACACTACCTGGATTTTCTCGCTGACGCACAGGAACTGCTGGCAGAGGCGGGGTTGGAAGGCCTGCTTCAGCTGGCCAGTTTTCACCCCGAGTACAAATTTGAAGGCGAAGAGCCGGGCGCCGCCAGCCACTTCAGCAATCGCGCGCCCTACCCGATTATTCATATCCTGCGGGAGGATATGCTGGAGCGGGTGCTGCGGGACTTTCCAAATCCGGAGAATATTCCCGCAGAGAATATTAAAACCCTGGAGCAGATTGGTACCGAGGAGTTGAAGAGTCGCCTACAGCAGATCAGAGGCTAAACCCAGCCCGGTAAGTACCGAGTGGTAGCTTCGCCCCGCCACCATAGGGCCAGGAGTAGCGGTCTAGACTTTTGCAAACTCAGAGCTGGAACCTGTCCAGCGCTGTATCAAGGGCCCCACCAGCTCGGCATGTTTATCAATGATCTCATTGGCCACGGCCTGCACCTGATCGAGCAAATGGGCGTGGGCGGGCAGCTGGGCTACCCGAAACGCCATTAAACCCGTCTGGCGAGTGCCCAGGACCTCGCCCGGGCCGCGTAGCTGAAGGTCTTTCTCCGCAATCACAAAGCCGTCTGAACTCTCACGCAACACCGTCAGCCGGGCCTTGCCATTGGCGGACAATGGAGATTGATACAATAGGACACAGTGACTGGCCTCGCTGCCCCTGCCCACCCGGCCACGCAACTGGTGCAGCTGAGCCAGGCCTAATCGTTCGGGGTTTTCTATTATCATCAGGCTGGCGTTGGCTACATCGACGCCCACTTCAATAACGGTGGTAGCGACCAGCAGGGCTGTTTTACCCGACTTGAAGGCAGCCATCGCCGCTTTTTTTTCAGGGGGCTTCAGGCGTCCGTGAATCAAGCCGATCTCCAGGAGGGGAAGCTGTTCACGCAGTTGTGCCGCCACCGCTTCAGCAGCCTGGGCCTGCAACACATCACTCTCCTCGATCAGGGTACACACCCAGTAGGCTTGGCGACCCTCGGCGCAGGCCCTGGCAACTCGCTCGACGACCAGTTCTCTGCGGCTGCTGTCTATCAGGACGGTGCCGACCGGCTGTCGACCCGGGGGCAATTCATCGATAATAGAGCAATCGAGGTCGGCGTAGGCCACCATTGACAAGGTGCGCGGTATAGGTGTGGCGGTCATCACCAGTTGGTGTGCCCTACCCAATTCCGGCCTGGCTTTTTCGGTGAGCGCCAGGCGTTGATGCACGCCGAAGCGATGTTGCTCATCGACAATGACCAGCCCCAGTCTGGCAAATTCGACATCGTCCTGGAAAAGAGCGTGGGTGCCCACGACCAGGGCCGCTTCTCCCGCCGCAATACGGCCTGTTGTCTGCTCTCGCTTTTTACCCTTCAGGCGCCCGGTCAGCCAATCAATGTCTATACCCAGAGGCTGGAACCAACGGGAAAAGCTGTGCAGGTGTTGTTCCGCCAGTATTTCTGTGGGCGCCATGATGGCAACCTGGTAACCATTTGAAATAGCTTGCAGGGCGGCGCAGGCGGCAACAACGGTTTTTCCCGAGCCGACATCGCCCTGTAGTAAGCGCAACATGGGCCAGGGCTTTGACAAGTCCTCAGCAATTTCTCCACAGACTCTGTGCTGGGCGGCGGTCAACCCAAAATCCAGGCTTTCCAGAAAAGTGCGCAGCGAATCGAGCCTGTAGGGCAAAGGGGGGGCACCATCGCGTTGATGTCGCTCCCTTAATTGGTGTAGGGACAGGTTGTGGGCAACCAGCTCCTCAAGAGCAAGCTGCAATTGAGCGGGGTGAGCGCCCTCCCGCAATAGTTCCAGGGCTGCATTCGGCGGCGGCGAGTGAAGATAGATCAGGGCGGCGGACAGCCCCATGGCCTTTGAGCGGTTTGTCGGCAATAGTTCACGCGGTTGGTCGTGCTTCAAATAGATAACCGCCTGGCCGCACAGCTTGCGCCACTGATTTTGGCCAATGCCCTCTGTGGTGGGATAAATAGGTGTCAGCGTCTGGTCCAGTTCCCGTTCACCCGGCTCTATCTGGCGGTATTCAGGGTGGTACATTTCCAGCCCGCTGCCCCCGCGGCGAACCTGGCCGAAACAGCGCAGCTGTGTGCCCGTACGAAAATTATTTTTCTGGGCGGCGGAGAAGTGAAAGAATCGCAGGGTCAGGGTGCCGCTGCCATCCTGGATTCGGGCGACCAGGCTGCGACGTTTGCCGTATACGATATCGGCCAATTTGACCTCGCCCTCAACAACGATGTCTACACCCTCCCGGGCTGCGGCGATGGGGGTTACCCGGGTTCTATCCTGGTAGCGCAGCGGCAGGTGAAATAGCAGATCTTCTATTTCACGTATGCCGTAATCGGCGAGCTTTTGTGCCAGTTTGGGCCCTACACCGTGCAGTTCGCGTACCGAGATGGCGGCTATGCCTGTCACTGTGCCCTACGCCTTCAGGGCTTCAGTCAACAGGTCGATTACCTGGTGCCGTGGAAAACTAAGCCGCCACGCCAAGGCAACGGTACGCTTTGGAACCGTACCAGAGAACGGCCTGACTACCAGGGCGGATGCGCCATACTGCATCATGTGCGCGGCAGACTCGGGCAGCACGGTTATGCCCAGGCCACTGGCTACCATATGTTTGATGGTTTCCAGCGAACCCCCTTCCAACATGGCCTGGCCCTTGCTGTAATTGGCGCTAATGGCATCGCCCAGCCCCGGACAGGCCTCCAGCACCTGATCCCTGAAGCAGTGGCCCTCGCCCAGTAGTAATACGCGGTGGGCAGCGAGGCTGGCGGGGTCAATGGCTTTTTTTTGCGACAGGGGATGATCGGCGGGTAATAATACGACAAAGGGCTCCTCATAGACTGGCCGGGTGGCGACCTCGGGCTCATTGAAAGGCAGAGCGATGAAGATTGCATCCAACTCACCGCGCACCAGCTTTTTGCGCAGACTGGCTGTGTAGTTTTCCTCGATGAACAAAGGCATGCTCGCGGCGAGCTCCTGTAGCCGGGGAACAAGGCGGGGAAAGAGGTAGGGCCCCACGGTGAAAATAGCGCCCACCGACAGCATGGTGCCCAGAGGGTCTTTGCCCAGTTCTGCCAGCATGGTCAGGTTTTTGGCCTCCTGTAAAACGGTTTTAGCTTGCTCAACAAAGCGCTCACCGATAGCGGTGGTTCTTATCTGATGTCTGGAGCGCTCGAAAAGGGTGGTGCCCAGCTCTTCCTCGAGTTTTTTTATCGCTATGCTCAGTGTGGGCTGGCTGACATTACAAAGCTCTGCCGCTTTGCGAAAATGGCCGGTTTCACACAGGGCTACCGTGTAGCGAAGTTCGGTTAGCGTCATTCTAGCTGGCCAGAATGGCCTCGACCTCGATTGCGGCGCCTTTTGGCAGCGCTGCCACCTGGACACAGGCTCGCGCTGGGTAGGGTTCTTGCAGGAACCTGGCCATCACCTCATTAACCACGGCAAAGTCGTTCATGTTGGTCAGGGAAATGTTGATCTTAACCGCGTCGTTTAGGGTGCAGCCCGCCGCTTCGGCGACAGCAGACAAATTTTCGAAAACCTGGGTGGCCTGGGCGCTGATATCGCCGTTGATGAGCTCCATGGTGTCCGGTAGCAGGGGAACCTGCCCGGACAGCCAGACCGTGTTGCCTACTTTTATGCCCTGTGAATAAGGGCCAAGTGCCTGGGGGGCATCGGATGATGATATGACTGCTCGGTTGCTCATTGATCTCTCCTGAAATAAGTGCTGTTAGTTTTTAACCCGCTGTACCCGGTGAACCGAGGTGATAGTGCGCAGGCGCCTCATAATACGCGCGAGGTGGACCCGGTCTTCCACCATCATCTCCAGGTCTACGTAAGTGAACTGGTAATCTTTGTCCTCGGTGGAAATCTTTTCAATATTGACGTCCATGCTATTGATGCGGGTGGCCAGGGTGGCGATCATACCCCGTCGGTTCTCGACCTCAACCCGTAACTCTACCGCGTACTCACCCTCTACCTCATCATCCCAGCGCAGGGCCACCAGGCGCTCGCGGTTATCCTTTAGTTCGTGCAGGTTGTTACAGGTTTCCCGGTGTACGACCATGCCTTTTTCAGAGCTGAGATAACCGTCTATGGGGTCGCCGGGAATGGGGTGACAGCATTTTGCGTAGCTGACCATAAAGCCCTCGGTGCCTCGTATGGCGACGGGTTCGGGCTCGCCTCCTTTCAGTAAAGGCTTATCACCACTGGATTGATTTGCCAGTTGTTGGGCGGTGATGGCAGGAAGTCGGTTGCCCCTGGCGATATCTGCCGCCAGGTCATCCAACTGCTCATAGTTATATCGCGACAGGTAGTCCTGCATCTGCTCGGGTGGAATCTGGTCCAGGACGGTATCGAAGCTGAGCAGTGCTTTTTCCAGCAGCTGCCTGCCCAGGGTGACGGAGTCTTCCCGGGTTTGGTGCTTCAGATAGTGGCGTATGTTAGTTCTGGCCTTAGCGGTGATAGCGTAGTTAAACCACGCGGGGTTAGGCCGCGCCCCGGGGGCTGTCAGTATTTCCACTGTCTGGCCACTTTGCAGGGGCTCGGACAGGGGGGCCAGGCGGCGATTGATTCGACAGGCGACACAGCTGTTGCCGACGTCGGTGTGTACCGAGTAAGCGAAATCTACTGCTGTAGCGGCCTTGGGCAGCTCCAGAATTCGCCCTTTTGGTGTGAACACGTATATTTCATCGGGGAACAGGTCGATTTTGACGTTCTCGATAAACTCCAGGGAGTTGCCGGCGCGCTGCTGCATTTCCAGCAGCCCCTGAACCCATTGGCGTGCCCGGGCATGGCTGCCACTGGAGGACTGACTATCACTTTTGTACAGCCAGTGAGCGGCGATGCCGTTGTTAGCCATATCCTCCATGTCCCGGGTGCGAATCTGGATTTCAATGGGTACGCCGTGCATGCCAATGAGTACCGTGTGCAGAGATTGGTATCCGTTCGCCTTGGGAATCGCAATATAGTCCTTGAACTCACCGGGAATGGGTTTGTACAGGCTGTGTATGCTGCCGAGTACGCGGTAGCAGGTATCCACCGAGTCCACGATGATTCGGAAGGCGTAGATGTCCATGATTTCAGAGAACGATTTACGCTTGGACTTCATTTTTTTGTAGATACTGTACAGGTGCTTCTCCCGCCCCATGATTTCGACGTGGTGGCCCTCCTGTTCCAGCGTTGTCTCGATCTGGTGGCCAATCTCTTTTACCAGCTCATTGCGGTGCCCCCTGGCCTTGCGCAGTGCCGCGTCAATACGCCGGGCGCGCATGGGGTACAGGGCGGCAAAGCCCAGGTCCTCGAACTCCATACGAATATTATTCATTCCCAGACGCATGGCAATAGGCGCGTAGATATCAAGGGTTTCGCGGGCGATGCGGCGCGCTTTTTCGGGCTTCAGTACACCCAGGGTGCGCATATTGTGGAGGCGGTCTGCCAGCTTGACCAGGATCACGCGAATATCCCTGGCCATTGCCAGGGCCATTTTCTGGAAGTTCTCGGCCTGTTTCTCCTCCAGCGAGCCGAACTCCATCTGGGTTAGCTTGCTTACGCCGTCGACCAGGTCTGCCACGGTGGGCCCGAACTGGTTACCGATGGCTGATTTTTCGATGCTGGTATCTTCAATGACGTCGTGCAGCATGGCGGCCATCAGGCTCTGGTGGTCCATGTGCATGTCTGCCAGGATGCTCGCCACCGCCAGAGGGTGGGTGATATAGGGTTCACCGCTGCGCCGCAGCTGCCCAAAGTGAGCTTGCTCGGCGAAGTAGTAGGCGCGTTTTACGTGATTTGACTGGTCGGGGCTAAGATAGCTCCGCAGGGTAGCGTCGAGGGCATCGATGGTTTGCATATTTTTCAATAGGCAGTTAAATCCCTAAGCTGTGGCCAAAGATGCCCCTGCAGCAGTAAGGGATTAGAGCGCTTCGCTGGCCTCCATGACTTCAGCCAACTCCTCTTCCGCTTCAATTTCATTCTCGCGGATAAGAATGTCTGGGGTGACCAGGCCCTCGGCGATTTCACGTAGGGCGATGACGGTGGGCTTGTCGGACTCTTCGTCAACCAGAGGCTCTTTTCCTCCGGTGGCGATTTGGCGGGCCCGTTTGCTTGCGACCATGACTAATTCAAAGCGGTTAGCAACATTTTCCAAGCAATCTTCAACAGTTACGCGTGCCATTTGTTTCTATTTCCTGTGGTATGGGGTTAGATCTGAGGCTTGTTAAGCCCACCGATCATTAGTGTATATCGAACCGGTAATTATACCCCAAAGACCCCCCTGTCAGTCCAGCGTAAATATTTCCGTCTCAATGGCAACGCGGAGCCGGATGGCTTAGCAGAGCAGGGATTGCAGTAACTCCGCCTGTGCCAGGGCCTGCTTGTCAGTTCGCAGCCGCTGGCTGGCAACAATGGCCTGTAAATCCCTGTGTGCCGGCTCAAATACATCATTGACTACCAGATAGTCTGACTCGGCGTAGTGAGACATCTCCTGAATGGCCTCGGACATTCGGCCCTCTATTACGTCGCTCTCATCCTGGCCTCGGCTGGTCAGGCGCTGTTGTAGGGTCGCCAGGGAGGGAGGCAGGATAAAAATAGAGCGACTGGCGGGTAGTTGACGTTTAATTTGCTGTGCACCCTGCCAGTCTATTTCCAGAATGACATCGGTACCCGCTGCCAATTGTTGCTCCACCCAGGCCTGGGAGGTGCCGTACA
This sequence comes from Pseudomonadota bacterium, assembly GCA_030591305.1. The sequence continues at coordinate 3,441 of JAUVBI010000025.1, read as the reverse complement.
GATTGCCAAAAACCCGGGCGTGCTCCAGAAATTCCGTGCGGCCCAGCATTTCAAGGAATGAGGCCTCGCTGATAAAGTGATAGTTGCACCCGTTGGTTTCCCCGGGTCGCTGGGGCCTCGTGGTGTGTGACACCGAGACTTTCAGCGCCTCACTGCTGTTCACCAGGGCACTGACCAAGCTGGTTTTCCCGGCACCACTGGGCGCTGACACGGTAAAAAGTGTTCCTGTCGTGGTCATAGTACGTTACTCAATATTCTGGATTTGCTCACGCATTTGTTCGATAAGGACTTTTAGCTCCACTGCTGCCAGAGTGGTATCGCTGGATTGTGACTTTGAGGACAGGGTATTGGCCTCGCGGTTGAGCTCCTGCATTAGAAAGTCCAGCCTGCGCCCGCAGGGGCCACCTTTTCTCAGTACCCGCCGGACCTCGGCAATATGGGCGTCCAGGCGATCCAGCTCTTCTTCCACATCGGCCTTTTGTGCGAGATGGACAAGCTCCTGCTCGAGTCTGTTTTCGTCTGCCTCTATGTTCAATTCTGCGATTCGGGAGAGGACCCGCTCGCGCTGCTGTTTCATCAGTTCTGGCAATACCGTGCGCACCGTCACAAGCTCTGACTCGATAGCATCCAGCCGGGCCAAAACCATCTCGGCAAGCTTCTCTCCCTCCCGCTCGCGACTTTCTGACAGTGACAGCAGTGCATCGGCAAACAGTGTCATTGCACCTGAAATTATTGCATCAAAAGACACCTCCGCACTCTGGCAAATACCGGGAAACTGCAGTACCTCCAGGGGGTTCAGCGGCTGTGACTCGGGCAGGCGCTGGGAAATTACCGCGGCGGATTGCAGCAATTTGTCCAGCCGATGATCGTCGATCTCCAGCGGGGAACTCGATTCGTTGTTGAGTTGCAGGCGAACCATACAGTCGAGTTTTCCCCGCGCCAGTTTTTTGTTGGCGCTATCGCGCAGCCTGGGCTCCAACCGCCGCAAGGCATCGGGAAGTTTGAAGGAGCAGTCCAGGTAGCGGTGGTTGACCGAGCGAAGCTCGATGGTTAAGTCGCCCTGCTGCGTACTTAGGGTTTCCCGGGCAAAGGCCGTCATACTGCGAATGGTCATGGTGAATCAGTACTTCTAAGTTGGAGGATAATTTCCATGAAGTGTATCAGATTGTTCACGTATACTAGGCGCCTTTTTCCAGACCCTGCCTACTTATGGAGTAACACATGCAGCGACCCAGCGGCCGTCTACCAGAACAACTGAGAGATATCAGCATCACACGCAACTTCACCTGCCACGCCGAGGGCTCGGTGCTGGTGTGCTTTGGTAAAACCAAGGTTATCTGCACAGCCTCGGCCGAAGCCGGGGTGCCCCGCTTTATGCGTGGCCAGGGCAGAGGCTGGGTAACCGCAGAGTACGGCATGTTACCCCGTTCCACCGGCTCGCGTATGGGGCGCGAGGCAAGTCGCGGCAAGCAGGGTGGCCGCACCGTGGAAATTCAGCGTTTGATAGGCCGGTCGCTGCGCGCTGCGCTGGACCTGTCCAAACTGGGTGAAAACACCATCACCATAGACTGCGATGTGATACAGGCCGATGGCGGCACCCGCACCGCAGCAATCACCGGTGCCTGCGTGGCTATGGTAGATGCCATAAACCACCTGCAGCGTAAAAAACTGATCACCACAGACCCCCTGTTGCACATGATTGCCTCGGTGTCAGTGGGCATATACCAGGGCGCACCTGTACTCGACCTGGATTACCCGGAAGATTCAGCGGCCGATACCGACATGAACGTGATCATGGCTGAAAATGGCGACTTCATCGAAGTGCAGGGCACCGCCGAGGGCAATACCTTCAACCGTACAGAGCTCAACAGCCTGTTAGATCTGGCCAGCAATGGCATTGCGGAGTTGATTGTTAAGCAGAAAGAAGCGTTGGCGGGTTAAAAAACCACATGGTGTTGTGCTGGCCCAGTTAGAGGGCTGTGGGTATGTGCATGGACCCTCTGAGGCCAAGGATGGCCGAGGGGAGCCTACAGGGACGTGCTTGCGGCGTGTCCAGATAAAGCTTACGCCGCCGCTAAAGTCCGGGTATTTCACACAGAACCTGCTCTCACTGTTTTATTACACTTCTATATCGTAATCCATAATAACCGGCGCATGGCTGGAAAACTCTTTACCCTTGTAGATGGCGCCATACTCCACAGAATACTTCAGCCCGCTGGAAACAACCTGAAAGTCCGTACGCCAGCCATTGCTGTCACGGTCGCCGTCTGGCCACCAGCTGAACTCGTCGCTATCGGAGTTAATTTCGCGAAAGGCATCGACATAGCCGGCAGTAATTGTCTCGTTCATCCACTGGCGCTCCTCCGCCAGAAAGCCCGAGGAATTGCTGTTGTGCCCCGTATCCTGCACGTCTGCCGGTGTATGCGCCAGCTGCCAGTTGCCGCAGAAAATAAACTCGCGGCGCTTGTTCTGGATTTTTAACATGTGATTTTGCAGCAGGCCAAAGAACTCTGATTTTCGCGCCTGTTGCTTCGCGTCGCCGTCCTCTGCCCGGGGGGCCAGTAGGCAGCCCACGCTGAGGTTTTCATAGTCTGCCTGAATATAGCGCCCCTCCATGTCAAAGTCGACAAAGCCCAGGCCGGTCATGATGGCCTTGGGCATTTTGCGGCAATAGATGGCAACGCCGTTAGCTTTGCCGCCAACATCGTCAAAAAAATACGCATTGTAGTCGGCCGGGAAGAAAATACTATCCTGCAGGTCATACTCGGAACACTGCAAATCCTGGATACAGATAAAGTCTGCGTCCTGCTCCTTCAGCCAGTCGTAAAATCCTTTTTCAGCGGCGTTGGCAATGCCGTCAGCACTGAAACTGATAATCCTCATTAATAGCCCCTTATTATTAGAGCGTGTATGATACAGCAGCTTAGCGTCCCGGAATACCTCCATGCAGTCTTATCAATCTGAATTTATTGAGCTTGCTCGCAGTTGTGACGTGCTCAAATTTGGTCAGTTCACCTTGAAATCTGGCCGCACCAGCCCCTATTTTTTCAATGCAGGTGCCTTTTCTACAGGCCGTGCCCTGGCCGTGCTGGGGCGCTGTTATGCCCATAGTATTGTGGACTCGGGGATACAGTTCGACGTGCTTTTGGGCCCCGCTTATAAAGGGATTCCGCTGGCAGCGGCTACCGCTGTAGCGCTGGTCAACGACCACGATATGGATGTTCAGTTTGCCTATAACCGCAAGGAGGCCAAGACCCACGGAGAAGGTGGCATTATGGTTGGCGCTCCGCTGGCGGGCCGGGTTCTGGTGATTGATGACGTTATCACTGCAGGTACTGCCGTGCGGGAGGTTATCGCCATGATTGCAGATGCTGGCGCCAGCCTTGCCGGCGTGGCGATTGGCCTGAACAGACAGGAACGCGGCGAGGGAGAGCTGTCTGC
>JAUVBI010000033.1 GCA_030591305.1 Pseudomonadota bacterium | reverse complement strand
GTCAGGTATTGGTTGAGCGCCTCATCATCCTTCAGGTATTGATGCTGCTTGCCCTTGGCAATCTTGTAGAGGGGGGGTTGCGCAATAAAAATATGGCCACGCTCAATGAGCTCGCGCATCTGCCGGAAAAAGAAGGTCAGCAATAGTGTTCTAATGTGGGACCCATCCACATCGGCATCGGTCATGATGATAACACTGTGGTAGCGCAGCTTGTCCGCATTAAACTCGCTTTTGCCGATGCCACAGCCGAGGGCGGTAACAATCGTGCCAACTTCGGCAGAGCCAAGCATCTTGTCAAACCGGGCCTTCTCTACATTGAGAATTTTACCTTTGAGTGGAAGAATAGCCTGATACTTGCGGTTGCGGCCCTGCTTGGCAGAGCCACCCGCAGAATCGCCCTCCACCAGGTATATTTCAGATAGTGCAGGGTCTTTCTCCTGGCAATCGGCAAGCTTGCCAGGCAAGCCGGCTATGTCCAATGCACCTTTACGCCGGGTCATCTCCCTGGCCTTACGTGCAGCTTCCCGGGCTCTGGCGGCATCTATCATTTTGCCGACAACGAGCCTGGCCTCCTGGGGGTTTTCCTGCAAATAATCATTAAAACGCGAGTTCATGGCCTGCTCTACAGCCGTTTTCACTTCAGAGGAGACCAGCTTGTCCTTGGTCTGTGAGGAAAACTTGGGGTCGGGCACTTTCACTGAAATAATGGCCGTTAAGCCCTCCCGGGCATCGTCACCCGAGGTAGAAACCGACGCCTTTTTAGCAAGACCTTCACGGTCAATATAGCTGTTCAGATTTCGTGTAAGAGAGGCGCGGAAGCCCGCCATGTGGGTACCGCCATCGCGCTGGGGGATGTTGTTGGTATAGCAATAGATGTTCTCCTGGAAGGAGTCATTCCATTGCAGGGCAACTTCTACCCCCACACCGTCGCCATAGGTATCGCTAAAGTGGAAAATCTTATTAACCGGTGTCTTATTCTGGTTGAGGTACTCCACAAAAGCGTTGAGCCCGCCTTGATAACAAAAAACCTCTTCTTTGCCGCTGCGCTCATCCTTCAGTACGATGTTGACACCAGAGTTCAGAAACGCCAGCTCCCGTACCCGCTTGGCGAGCTGGTCAAAGTAGAATTTTATGTGCGTAAAGGTCTCGGCAGAAGGCTTGAAACGCACCTGTGTACCAGAGTCCTCGGTTGTGCCGATCTCTGCCAGCGGTGCCTGCGGTACACCGTGCTTATAGATTTGCTCATACATCTTGCCTTCACGGCGAATGGTGAGAACCAACTCTTCAGACAGGGCATTTACCACAGAAACACCCACACCGTGCAACCCACCAGAGACCTTATAGGAATTGTCGTCAAACTTCCCGCCAGCGTGCAACACTGTCATAATAACTTCTGCTGCAGAAACACCTTCTTCGTGCATCTCGGTGGGAATACCCCGGCCATCATCGCTAACCGTTACCGACTCATCCGGGTGTATAGTGATGCTTATCTGGCTACAGTGGCCCGCCAGGGCTTCGTCAATGGAGTTATCAACCAATTCGAAAACCATATGGTGTAAACCAGTGCCGTCGTCTGTGTCACCGATATACATGCCAGGGCGTTTACGCACAGCATCCAGGCCCTTGAGAACTTTAATACTTGAAGAGTCGTAGCTTTGTTCTGTTTCACTCATGAGAGTCTCGTTACTACCTTTTGTTTATTTAAATTCCATTAAAATCAGGGTGTTAGGCCTTGTTTTCTGGCTCTACCTGCCCATGTTCCACGTGGAACACTTTTAAATTGTCGCCCTCGGGCCACACTGCACATACGTCTTCACGCTCAATGCTCGTGACAAATACCTGAACCTGCATGCTGGAGAGTAACTCACAAATCAATCTGCTGTGTGGCTCGTCCAGTTCAGACCTCAGGTCATCCACCAGATACGTGCACTCCCCTCGACCCGTCGCGCTCATGATCTGCCCCTGCGCCAGCTTCAAGGCGCAAACAACAAGCTTTTGCTGGCCTCGTGACAGCACCTCTGCTGCAGGGCGCCCGTCAATTGTAACCTTTATATCGGCTCTCTGTGGACCCACATGAGTATAGCCCCTATCTCTATCCACAGCATGGCTGGCTTCCAATGCTTGCGTATAACCCAGGCTCTTGTCCCAGCCCTGCCTGAAGCGCAGATCAAGCTCTGTTAGTTCGGGCGCCAGGGTTGTCATAATCTTGAGAAACTGGGGCTTAAGCTCCTTAAAATACACTCGCCTGTATTCACTTATCGCGCTGCCCGACGATGCCAGGTCTCGCGTCCATACAGCCAGCTCTGCGTCGGATATTTTACCACGACGGAGAAGATTATTGCGCTGTTTAATGCATCTCTGGAAGCGCTGCCACTGATTAAAGAAGCGATGTTCCACGTGGAACACTCCCCAGTCCAAATACTGCCTTCTGGCCTGTGGCGAACCGGTGAGCAATTCGAAGCTATCCGCGTTAATCGTTTGTAACGGCAGGTGCTCTACCAGTTGTGCCGCCGTACGTACTGACTTGCCAGCCACCTTGATGTGTACCTCTCCGGAGACGCATCGCTGCACACCAAGCGTCAGCGTGCTTGTGGGTCCCAGGGAAGACCTGGCGATAATGCTCCCGAAAACCGTGCAGTCCGGACAGTCGTGGCTAATTAACGGCTTTACACTGGCTCCGCGAAAAGAACGCGCCATGCCAAGCAAATGAATGGCCTCTAGAATACTGGTCTTACCTGCGCCGTTGGGGCCGTAAAACACATTTATTCTATGTAGATTCTGCAGCTTGACCTGCCGCAGGTTTCTCACATTATTGATTTGAAGTTGGGACAGGTCCACAAAACCTCACGCAGGCGTCGGGGCTCGAATGGCTTTTGCTTTCTCTCTCGCTTAGAGCCGCATGGGCATGACAACGTAGAGGGAGTCTCCATCTTCCGACTCCTCCAATAACGCGCTGCTGTTGGGGTCTGCCAGAGAAAGCTTAATCTTTTCACCACTGAGGACTCCGAGAACGTCCAGCAAATAGCCAACATTAAAGCCCATTTCCAGGCTATCGCCCTGATATTCAACAGAGACAATCTCTTCTGCTTCTTCCTGCTCCGGGTTATTTGCCACAATTTCGAGATTATTGTCCGTGAGCTTCAAACGAACACCGCGATATTTTTCGTTAGACAAAATGGCCGTTCGGGAAAAGGCCTGGCGCAGCTCCTGTCTGGAGCCCAGTAGGACCTTGTCCGCCGCCTTGGGCAGCACACGTTTATAGTCGGGGAATTTGCCGTCAACCAGCTTGGACGTGAACGTAAACTCGTCCGTTGTTGCGCGAATATGGTTGCTACCGATAACGACGGCAATTTCTGCCTCTTCATCTAACAGGAGCCTGGACAGCTCTATCACTCCTTTGCGGGGAAGAATAACCTGTGTGACTTCGGTGATGTCCAGATCTGTTGCCAGTGTACACATGGCCAGACGGTGGCCATCGGTGGCAACCACTCTAATTTGCTTAGCGTCCAGTTCCCATAACATGCCATTCAAGTAATAGCGGACGTCCTGCTGCGCCATGGCAAAGCTGGTGCGCTCTATCAGCCGCTTTAGCTGGCCCTGCTTGACAGTAAATTTGAGTGTTCCCATGCTATCTTCCACATTGGGAAACTCCCGGGCAGGCAATGTTGACAGGGTGAAGCGACTTCTGCCGGATTTCACCGTGACCTTACCCTCAGTTGAGGTGAACTCAATGTCACTTCCCTCGGGCAATGACTTACATATCTCCACCAGCTTTCGTGCGGGAATAGTCACTTCGCCAGACTCTACAGCCGCCACAGACAACACCACGCGGCCCACCAGCTCAACCTCCAGGTCAGTGCCCGTCAGCGACACTCTCTCTTCATCTACTACCAGTAAAATGTTGGCCAGGATTGGCAAGGTCTGACGTCTTTCCACCACTCCCGCTACGAGATTCAGAGGCTTTAACAGTGCTTCCCGCGAAATAACAAACTTCATAGTACCTACTTCCCTTCCCCAGTTATGCCGCTTTTCACGGCCATACTTATGCTGCTACACAATACCATCAGGTCGTGAGGGATCGTAGCAAGTTCTTGTAATCTTCGCGAATATCCGCGTTGCTTTCGCGAAGTTCCTTGATCTTACGGCATCCGTGAAGAACTGTCGTGTGGTCTCTTCCACCAAAACTGTCACCAATTTCGGGAAGGCTGTGATTGGTCAGCTCTTTGGCCAGGGCCATGGCTACCTGGCGAGGCCTGGCAACAGATCGACTGCGTCGCCGCGACATAAGGTCTGCTACTTTTATTTTGTAATACTCGGCCACTGTGCGCTGAATATTGTCCAGACTAACCTGTCTGGCTTGCAGGGCAAGCAAATCCTTAAGGCTGTCTTTTACCAGGGCTATATCGATGGGCTTTGCTGTGAAGTGAGCGCTTGCTATCACTCTTTTAAGTGCCCCCTCTAGCTCTCTCACATTAGAGCGTATTCGTTGGGCAATAAAGAATGCAGCGTCCGGAGGCAAATCAATGTTTGCCTGTGTCGCCTTTTTCATCAAAATTGCCACCCGGGTTTCAAGCTCTGGGGGCTCTACCGCCACGGTGAGGCCCCAACCGAAGCGCGACTTAAGTCGCTCCTCAAGACCATCAATTTCCTTGGGGTACCTGTCACAAGTCAGAATCATCTGCTGCCCACCTTCCAAAAGTGCATTGAAGGTGTGAAAGAATTCCTCCTGCGAGCGCTCTTTCTTGGCAAAAAACTGAATGTCGTCAATGAGCAGAGCGTCGACCGAACGATAATAGCGCTTGAAATCGCTGATAGCATTGAGTTGTAGTGCCTTTACCATGTCGGCCACAAACCGTTCAGAGTGCAAATAGACGACTTTCGCCCCGGGGCTTCGCTCCTTCAACGCATTGCCCACGGCATGCATCAAGTGTGTTTTACCCAGGCCGACGCCGCCGTATAAAAAGAGCGGGTTATACGAATCGCCCGGGTTTTCGGCAACCTGGCGGGAGGCGGCGAGGGCCAACTGGTTTGATTTGCCCTCAACAAAATTGTCGAAGGTATAATTTTCAACCAGGTGGTGCTGATGCTGTAAGGAGCCCTCCACCTCCACACGGCGCGAGCTTTTTCTGCCAGTGTTTACCCAGGAGTTATTGATAACAGGGACGCTGCGAGTCGCTTTGCTCTGCCTCGCAATTGTCGGTGATATGGTCGCCTCTTCTTGTTTCGGTTCGGTTCGCCTGACTGCGGACAACCCGGATGGGTTTGCACCTATTTCAAGCACAACACTGGTAGAACCACCAGGCTCCAATTCTCTTACCAGTTCGGAGATTCGCTCTGCAAACTTGTCGGAGACAAATTCTTTAATAAAGCGGTTGGGCGCATACAGCCTCAGCTCTTGTCCATTGAGACTGGCCTGGAGTGGTCTTATCCACGTATTGAATTGCTGCGAAGGAAGCTCTTCCTGCAAACGATTAACACACTGCTGCCATACTACATCAGGCAAACTTCCCCCTTAAAAGCTGATTCCAGGTGCCAGCTTTTCTTTTATTTCTTAGAATTGCTTAACAAATACTTATATTTAGTATCCGAAATATGGGCCGGTTCGTACTATTTGTTGGGTTTTATATACTTTTTATATTTTTACGCTGAATCGACAACCAATGAGTGCATAATACTCTCGATTTTCTGAGTTATCCACATAAATATTAAATTTATTTGTATTATTTAAACCGTTATTTATCAACATGTTATGTTCTTTTTGCTTACATTTTAAGCACAGACAAGAACGATTACGAGGAATAAAAAGGTCTGTGGATAAGCTGTTAATAATATGCTTAGAAATTGTGGGCCGATGCTCGAAAGTCACTGATTTAGAGCGTTTGGCTGCCCCCTGGCAAGCCGCTTAAAGGCCTGAACGAGGCCACAAAAAAATGCCCGCGACCAGCGCTGCAGAATAGACGTAAAAATACCACCAATAAGATTGAATTATTCCATCCATTTCAATAGAATACAGCACCTTTTTTCTCGGACTGGAGGCTTTCCTGTCCGACCAACCTTTTAATATGGAACAACGTCATGAAAAGAACATTTCAGCCCAGCGTACTTAAGCGTAAGCGTACCCACGGTTTCCGCTCTCGCATGTCCACCAAGGCGGGTCGCCACGTACTGAATCGCCGCCGCGCTAAAGGCCGCAAGCGTTTAGCTGCTTAATAGTGAAGTAGTACTGGGTGAGCCCCCGGTTTGACACTTCTTTTGGAAAAGCCAAACGTCTTCTCAACGCCCAGGACTACAGCGCGGTCTTTGGCGAACCAGATGCCAAGGCTTTCCATAAAAATTTGCTTCTCTTAGCGAAAGTAAATAATGGCCCGGGGCACCGTCTGGGCTTAGTGATAGCGAAAAAAAATGTCCGCCTGGCTGTACAGCGAAACCGAATTAAACGCATAGCGCGAGAATTTGTACGCAAAGTACCCGATGGTGTACCCATGGATGTAGTCGTTCTGGCGCGCCGAGGGCTGGGCCAGATGGATAGTTCCCAGGTAGCATCGCTGTTTCAACAGCAGTGGGATAAGCTGGCTCGGCACGTATCTAAAATAGAATCAAACAGGCACCAGGACTCCTAATGCGTCAGATTTTGATTTTTCTGCTCTCTTGTTATAAGACCCTGCTAAGCCCGTTCATGGGGGATAATTGCCGGTTTTACCCCAGTTGCTCCAGCTATGCGATGGAAGCAATCGAAATACATGGTGTCTTCAAGGGAAGCTATCTTGCCATGCGAAGATTATCCAAGTGCCACCCCTGGCATGAGGGCGGAGTAGATCCTGTGCCTTCCTGCACCCATTCCGCTCACCAATAACTGACTACCGAATTATGGATTTGCAACGTTCATTGCTCATCGGCGCTATTGCCGTTCTCTCTTTCATGCTGCTCACCGAATGGGTCGCTTTCAAGGAGGAACATGTCCCGGCAGTACAAACTGCATCGCGTATGACATCAAGCTTCTCCGACAGCCCTGCTGAAATACCCAACCCTGCCATAGACACCGCTCAGAACTCTACCGAAGGCGATATTCCGGTAGCAGTAGCTATCCCAGGGGAGGGTATTGAAGAAACTCCAGTGATGGTGGAGGCAAACAACAGCCACCGCTTTGTTCATGTGCGTACAGAAACTCTACAGCTTGCTATCGATTTGCGTGGTGGTGATATCGTGGAAGTCGCACTTTCCAAGCACCTCGAGAAGCTGGATGACCCCGACCAGCCCTTCATCTTGCTGGAACAAAATAACCAGCGAACCTACATTGCACAAAGTGGCTTGATTGGTCCCAATGGAATCGACAAGGGACAGCGGGCTGAGTACAGCAGCAGCTCTACCGGCTATACGCTTAGCGGCGCAGAAGAGTCGTTACAGGTCGACTTAAACTGGAGTAATGAAGAGGGTTTAAGCATCATAAAGCGCTTCACCTTTCATCGCGACAGCTATGTGGTCGACGTGGATTACCTGGTGAGTAATAACAGTTCCCAGCGCTTTCAGGCCAACCTGTTTGGTCAAATAAAACGCGATAGCAGTGCAGACCCCGCCGCCAGTTCCTCGGGTATGGGCATGGTTCCCTTCCTGGGGGCAGCGGTAACCCAGCCCGACGACCGATTCACCAAGTTCAGTTTTGACGATATGGAAGAGGAGCCCTTCAAGGCTCAGTTGCCCGGTGGCTGGATAGCCATGATCCAGCATTACTTTCTCAGTGCCTGGATTCCAAACCCGGACCAAACGCACAACTACAGTACCCGGGTAACCGCCAGCGACTTTAACATTGCCGGTTTCACCAGCCCTGCTCTAACCGTAGACCCCGGAAAACAGGGCTCTACCGGTGCCAGGTTTTACGCCGGGCCAAAAGACCAGTATGCCCTGCGCGACATATCACCCTACCTGGAGCTGAGTGTGGATTATGGCTGGCTGTGGTGGATAGCCCAACCCATATTCTGGCTGCTCACACAGATCCAGGCCATTGTTGTGAACTGGGGTGTAGCTATTATTCTCCTGACCGTGGTGATAAAGGCTGCCTTCTTCAAGTTGTCGGCTAAAAGCTATCGCTCCATGGCCAATATGCGCCGGGTACAGCCACAAATGGCCGATATTCGTGAGCAGTATGGTGATGACAAACAAAAACAGTCCCAGGCAATGATGGAGCTGTATAAGAAAGAAAAGATCAACCCCATGGGTGGTTGTCTACCGATTCTGGTGCAAATGCCGGTGTTCATCTCCCTGTACTGGGTATTGATGGAGGCGGTAGATTTGCGCCATGCGCCCTTTTTCCTATGGATTCACGACCTCTCCGTCATGGACCCCTACTTTGTTCTACCCCTGATGATGGGTGCCAGTATGTGGTTTATGCAAAAGCTCAACCCCCCGCCACCCGATCCTATGCAGGCAAAAATAATGCAGTGGATGCCCGTGATGTTTACCTTTTTCTTCCTGTGGTTCCCAGCGGGTCTGGTATTGTACTGGGTAGTCAACAACCTGTTGTCCATGGCCCAGCAGTATGTCATTACTAAAAAAATCGAAGCAGCTGGCTAAGAGCCAACTAACAGCACTGGATGGCGACACTATTGTCGCCGTCGCCACGGCTCCAGGCCGTGGTGGCGTGGGTATCGTCAGAATTTCCGGTAGTAAAGCCCTGGAAATTTGCCGTGATATCAGCAAGCTGGAACCCACTGCACGCTATGCCCACTTTTCGCGGTTTTACAATTCAGACAATGTGAGCCTGGACTCGGGCATTACGCTTTTCTTCCCTGCACCAAACTCCTTTACCGGTGAAGACGTCGTTGAATTACAAGCCCACGGCGGCCCTGTGATACTCGACCTGCTGGTAAAAGAGTGCTGCAAGCGCGGTGCCAGACCAGCGCGGGCGGGAGAGTTTTCTGAGCGCGCCTATCTCAATAACAAAATAGACCTGGCCCAGGCTGAGGCGATTGCCGATCTCATCGCCAGCACCACAGAAAAAGCTGCCCTCAATGCCAGTCAATCTCTCCAGGGTTCTTTTTCTAAAGAAATCAATACGCTAATAAGCGTTGTCACAGAGCTACGAATTTATGTAGAAGCTGCTATTGATTTTCCAGAGGAGGAAATCGATTTTATTGAAGACGGCAGGGTGCTGGAAAAACTACTGGCAATCATTGAACAATTAAACCGGGTCCAGCGCGAGGCCAAACAGGGCAGCTTGACCCGGGAGGGTATGAAGCTGGTTATAGCGGGCAAGCCCAATGCGGGAAAATCCAGCCTGCTCAATGCACTTTCGGGACAGGACTCAGCCATCGTCACGGCCATAGAGGGCACCACCCGGGACACCTTGCGTGAACATATTCAGATTGATGGTATGCCCCTGCATATAGTTGATACAGCAGGCTTGAGAGACAGCGATGATGAAATAGAACAGGAGGGTATTCGCCGGGCCTGGAAAGAAATGGAGTCGGCTGATCGTATCTTGTTGGTTATCGATGAAGGCAATGTCTCCACTGGTGCTGGTGAAGAAGCCCTTGTACAGTCAATCAGAAATAATGAGTACTTGAAAAACACGCCTATAACGCTGATTTATAACAAGTGTGATCTCTCTGGTCGCACTCCCTCTTTTTCTTCCAGTGAGGCCGCCGCAACCATCTCGCTGTCTGCAAAAAGCGGTGAGGGAATAGACCTTCTCAAAGACCACCTGAAAGCCTGCATGGGCTATGGTGGTAACCTGGAAGGGCGGTTCAGCGCCCGACGCAGACATTTACACACCCTACAGCAAGCATCCGATTATTTGCACGCTGGACACCAGCAGTTAACCCACGCTGGAGCCGGAGAGTTACTAGCGGAAGACCTGCGGCAATGCCAAAAATGCCTTGGGGAAATAACCGGGGCAGTGAGCAGCGACGAACTGCTGGGGAAAATATTTTCCAGCTTCTGTATTGGTAAATAAGTGCTGGATAGTCATCCATTTTAAATACATACCAGCTAATCCACGGGAACAACAATCCTTATCCACAAACTTATCCCAAGTACGCCATTTATTTATATCTGTGGGTAATTTATGTACATCCTATGAATGGGTAACTGGATAAAAATAAGCTAACTCACAGCACCGTCACAAGCTTTTATATCATCCACAGGAGAAGCCGCTTTATACACTGCCTTATAACCCCTTTTCACCATGTTAAACAGCTCTTGTACCTACCTTTTTACTTCTTATATCTTATTGATTATTATAGGAAATATTGAGTTTTCCACTGAAAGTATGGCCCTTAATAATAATAACTATAACAGTCCTATATACCTATCTATATACATACTTATTTATAGTAATTAGTTAAAACTACAAGCAGGAAAAATGATTAATATATTTTTGTACAAGTGACTCGGGCGGTCGTATACTCGCGTCCCCCATTGGAATAGTCGTACCCAAAAACAGGTAACCCAGCTTGCAGCACCGGGAAGAATTTGACGTTATTGTTATCGGCGGTGGACACGCCGGTACTGAGGCCTGTCTGGCTTCTGCCCGCATGGGCTGCCGTACCTTGTTGCTTACCCACGCCATAGATACGCTAGGCCAAATGTCCTGCAACCCCGCCATTGGCGGTATTGGCAAGAGTCATTTGGTCAGGGAAGTGGATGCCCTTGGTGGAGCCATGGCCCTGGCAACAGACCGGGCGGGTATTCAGTTCAGAACGCTTAATTCCAGAAAGGGGCCGGCAGTGCGGGCAACACGGGTACAGGCAGATCGCATACTGTACAAAAATGCCATCCGTGAAATTCTGGAGTCCCAACAAAACCTTTTGATATTCCAGCAGGGCGTCGATGATCTAGTGATAGAAAATGGCCGGGTAACGGGTGTTGTCACCCAGATGGGCCTGGTTTTCAAGGCGCGCCGGGTTGTCCTCACTACAGGTACTTTTTTGGGAGGCAAACTTCATATTGGCATGAAAACCAGTGCCGGTGGCCGCGCTGGTGATCCGCCGTCCATAGCGTTGGCACAGCGCTTGCGCGAATTGCCTTTGCGAGTTAATCGTTTAAAAACTGGAACACCCCCCAGGATTGATGCGCGTACCGTGGACTTCAGCGAACTTCAGGAGCAGTGGGGAGATACGCCCAGGCCAGTGATGTCGTTTCTAGGCAGTGTTGATGATCACCCGGAGCAACGCTGTTGCTGGGTTACTTATACCAATGAAAAAACCCATGAAATTATCCGTGGTGGGCTGGATAGATCCCCCTTGTACTCTGGTGTGATAGAGGGCGTGGGGCCCAGGTACTGCCCCAGTGTCGAAGATAAAATTCACCGCTTTGCCGACAAGGATTCCCACCAGATATTTATCGAACCCGAGGGTCTGAAAACAACGGAACTGTATCCCAATGGCATTTCAACCAGTTTGCCTTTTGATGTTCAGGTAGAATTTGTCCGATCGATTAAGGGTTTTGAGAACGCGCACATCACCCGCCCTGGCTATGCGATAGAATATGATTTTTTTGATCCTCGTGACCTGAATTATTCGCTGGAGACAAAGGCTGTTCCCGGTTTGTACTTTGCCGGGCAGATAAACGGCACAACCGGCTATGAAGAGGCCGCAGCTCAGGGTTTACTGGCGGGTATGAATGCCGCTTTGGCGGTGAAAGAACAGGACCCCTGGTGCCCACGTCGCGATGAAGCCTATATCGGTGTGCTGGTTGATGACCTGATTACCAGAGGGACACTGGAACCTTATCGGATGTTCACCTCCCGGGCAGAATATCGGTTGATGCTGCGTGAGGACAACGCAGATAGTCGCCTGACCGAACAAGGTCGGGCGTTTGGTTTGGTGAATGACCAGCGATGGCAACGATTCGAACAAAAAATGGCGGCCATTGAACACGAAACCGAGCGCCTGCGTACTACGTGGGTACATCCGGATACCGAGCAGGCAGAGGCGCTTGCGGATAAGGTAAAAGATCCCATTAAAAGGGAGTATTCACTGGCTGAATTGCTTAAACGGCCAGAGCTGGAATACAGTGATATCGCCAACTTGAAGGGTGAGGCTACTAGCGATAAAGAGGCCGCACAACAGGTAGCCATACAGGCGAAATATGCCGGTTACATCAATCGGCAGCAAGAAGACATAAACAGGCTGAAGCGCTATGAGAATACGCCTTTTGATCCCAATTTTGATTATGAAGAGGTGGACGGCCTGTCCAACGAAGTGAAACAAAAACTGAGTGAGGCACGCCCGGAAACATTGGCCCGGGCCAGCAGAATTCCCGGGGTGACATCTGCTGCAGTATCTCTGCTGCTGATTTACCTCAAGAAGAAGGGCGCACTGGGTCGCTTGCAATCATCGAGAAGAAGTGCCTGACGGAAACTGTGAATACGCAACTGGAAAGCGGCATAAGCGAGCTCGGATTGGAGCTAAGCGACCACCAAAGGGAGTCGCTGCTGACGTATATACAACTGCTGCTAAAGTGGAATAAGGTTTATAACCTCACCGCCGTCAGGGATCCCGGGCAAATAGTAATCCGCCATCTGCTGGATAGCCTTGCCATAGCGCCCTGGTGTACCGGGCAGCGTCTTATCGACGTGGGTAC
The DNA here is from genome assembly GCA_030591305.1 of Pseudomonadota bacterium. Next base: position 5,380 of record JAUVBI010000033.1, on the reverse strand, counting down.
TGGGGCCGGTTTACCCGGCGTACCCCTCGCCCTGTTATATCCAGATAAGGAAGTTCATCTGCTGGACAGCAACAGTAAGAAAACCCGTTTCCTTTTTCAGGTGAAAACTGCCCTGGGCTTGGATAATATAAGCATCCATCACGCCAGAGTGGAATCATTTACCCCAATTCACCGGTATGATGCTGTACTATCCAGAGCTTTCGCATCACTGCTGGATATGGTGACCGGCTGTGAGCATTTGTTGTGTGACTCCGGGCAGTTTATCGCCATGAAAGGGGGCTTATGTGAGTCGGAGCTCGCTTCAGTTGCAACCCTGGGCCTGTCTACAACAGTGCACGAGCTAAATGTGCCAGGGCTGGCCGAGCAGCGGCACTTGGTAATACTTTCGGGAAAAAAAAGTGGCTAGAATTCTCGCAATAGCGAATCAAAAAGGTGGGGTGGGCAAAACCACCACCTGTGTCAATTTGGCGGCTTCACTGGCTGCGATGAAGCTGCGTGTTCTGCTGGTGGACCTGGATCCCCAGGGCAATGCCACCATGGGAAGCGGCGTCGATAAATACGCAGTTGAGCAGAGCATTTACGACGTGTTGGTGAATAATGTAGCGATAGAGCAGGTTGCCCAGCCAGCGGGTGAAGCCGGCTATGATGTGCTTCCAGCCAATGGCGATCTAACCGCTGCCGAGGTTGAGTTGTTGAATGTAGAACACAAAGAGCGCCGCCTGGCATCTGCTCTGGCGAAAGTGGACGGTCACTATGATTACGTCTTGATAGACTGCCCACCATCACTCAATATGTTGACGCTCAATGGCATGGTGGCCGCAGAGGGCGTGGTGATTGCCATGCAGTGCGAATATTATGCCCTGGAGGGGCTGTCTGCGTTAATGAATACCATTAGCCGTATATCGGAGACCTTGAATCCGGCGCTTAAGGTAGAGGGTATTTTGCGTACTATGTACGACCCGCGTAACAGCCTTACCAATGATGTATCGGCCCAGTTGCACAGCCATTTTGGTGAAAAAGTATACCGCACGGTGGTGCCTCGCAATGTCCGTCTGGCGGAGGCTCCCAGCCACGGATTACCCGCCATGTACTACGATAAATATTCCCGTGGCGCCAAAGCCTATATGGCGCTGGCAGGGGAAATCATTCGGCGCGAGGAAAAGCGTAAAAGCGCGGTTAATGAACTGCACTGGCGCTAGACGCAAGTGACTTACAACGCGGAGACAGCATAGATGGCAGTAAAAAAACGCGGATTAGGCCGGGGGCTGGATGCACTATTGGGCTCCAGCACCGCTATGGCGTCTTCAGTCAGTACCAATACTGCCGGAGGCAAACAGCTCAAGGTTCTGCCGGTGGACCTGATACAGCGTGGAAAATATCAGCCGCGCAGGGATATGGAGCCAGAATCCCTACAAGAACTGGCTGATAGCATTAAAGCCCAGGGCGTTATGCAGCCCATTATCGTGCGTTCCATATCCGATAAAAAATACGAGATTATCGCTGGGGAGCGGCGCTGGAGAGCCACACAGATTGCGGGATTGGATGATATTCCAGTTATCGTCAAGAATGTGGACGATCAGGCGGCCATCGCCATGGCCCTGATTGAAAATATTCAGCGCGAGGACCTCAATCCGATAGAGGAGGCGATGTCACTGCAGCGCCTGCAACAGGAATTTGAGTTGACCCAGCAGGAAGTGGCCACAGCGGTGGGAAAATCTCGCTCTACTATTGCCAATCTACTGCGTTTAATGACACTGCAGGAAGATGTTCGCAAGCTGTTGGAGCACGGTGACCTGGAAATGGGCCATGCCAAGGCATTATTGGGCCTGCCCCAGGATGAGCAATCCCAGGGTGCCAGGGCGGTGGTAGCCAGGGGCCTGTCGGTACGCCAGACGGAAGCACTGGTGCGCTCCCTGCTCGAGAAGAAAGACAAGCCTGTTGTGGAAAAGAAAATAGACCCGAATATTAGGCAGTTACAGGACGACTTATCGCAGAAAATTGGTGCCAAGGTGCAGATTAATCACACGGCTAAAGGTAAGGGTAAGCTGGTGTTGAGCTACAATAGTCTGGATGAGCTGGACGGTATCCTCAGTCACATCAAGTAGCAATTGGTGCCGGGAGGACAATATTAGAGCTGTAGGCCCATTATATTTTATTGTAATGGAGACTATTAGTTGGTTGAACCTGTCTATTAATCAACCTATAATGCGGCCGCTTGAACTGAGGAACAGCCCCTTTTGGAATATCGAGTGTGTGTGAGGGGTGATAGTGGTTGGGGCTGAGATAAAACGCCCGCCAGTTTTCCGGATTACAGTGATTCAGCTCATTGTTCTGGTTTTATTGAGTGCTTTAACATGCACCCTCGATGATGTATTTGCTTATTCAGTGTTGAGCGGAGGCTTGATAGCGGTTTTTCCCCAGGCGTATTTCGCCACCCGAGCCTTTAGGTGGCGTGGGGCGAGGTCTGCTCAGGCAATAGCCAAATCGAGTTATGCGGGCTTGGTTGGCAAGTTTATATTTAGCGCCGCAGGATTTGCGCTTGTTTTTGCCACGCTGAGGCCGATTGACGGTCTGGCAGTATTTGTCGGTTACCTGGCAATGCTGGCGATACAAATTATTGGAAGTTGGCTGTTGTTGAAAGACCGCTGACACACGACATACACAAGAGCTTTTAGAGATGGCTGGCGAAACTCAGACGATTTCCGAATATATTGTCCATCACCTGACTAACTTGACCTATGGCAAGTTGCCGGGGGGCTTTGAGCGTGAAGACGGCTCTGTGATTGCCGACGGTGGGGCCTGGGTTATGGCCCATGGCGGCACCGAGGCGGCGGCGATGGGCTTCAATGCCATTCATGTCGATTCAATGGCGTGGTCTATTGGTCTGGGCTTAATTTTTTGCTGGATATTTCGCAGAGTTGCCAAAAAAGCAGAGGCGGGTGTACCCAGTGGCATGGTAAACGCCATGGAAATGGTCGTCGAATTTGTCGACGGTACGGTTAAAGATACCTTTCACGGCCACAACAAGCTGGTTGCACCACTTGCCCTGACGGTCTTTGTCTGGGTCTTTTTGATGAACCTGATGGATTTGATACCCGTTGACCTGATCCCAACCCTGCTCAGCTTTGTTGGCATTCACTACCAGAAAATTGTGCCCTCCACCGACCCCAATATCACCATGGGCATGGCGGTTGGCATCTTTATCCTGATGCTTTATTACTCCATCAAGGTAAAGGGTTTCGGCTTTGTTAAAGAGCTAACCATGAACCCCTTTAACCACTGGGCATTTATTCCTGTAAACCTGTTTATGGAAGTGGTTGGCCTGTTGGCCAAGCCCTTCTCGCTCGGTTTGCGACTGTTTGGAAATATGTATGCCGGCGAGATGATATTTATCCTTATTGCCGCACTGTTCAGTGCCGGTTGGGCCTGGATGCTTCCCGCAGGTTTGTTACAAGTTGCCTGGTCGATTTTCCATATTCTGGTTATCGTCCTGCAAGCCTTCATCTTTATGGTGCTGACGATCGTGTATCTCAGCATGGCCCATGAAGACCATTAAATTACTTAAACTTTAGTTTTTAACGCTAGGAGAGAGAAGAAATGCCAGAATTAATCTATGTTGCTGCTGCAATCATGATGGGCCTGGGTGCCCTGGGCGCCGCTATCGGCGTTGGCTTGTTAGGTGGTAAGTTGATCGAAGGTTCTGCCCGTCAGCCCGAGCTGGCCCCAAAACTGCAGGTTACCTTCTTCCTGGGTGCCGGCCTGGTCGACGCTATCCCCATTATTGGTGTTGGTATCGCGATGTACCTGATTTTCGTTGTTGCAGCATAAGCGCTACAACGGATAGAAAAAGGGTCGTCATAGTCGGCGCCCCGCAACAACAGTGAGGAGCGAAGCGTGAATATTAATCTTACGCTGATTGGACAGATGTTGGCCTTCGTTGGCTTTGTCCTGTTCTGCATGAAGTATGTCTGGCCGCCCATTTTGGCAGCCATGGCGGAACGGACAGAAAAAATTGCCGATGGCCTGGCCGCTGCAGACCGCGCCAGCCATGATCTTGAGCTAGCTCAAGAGAAGGCTGTAGAGCGTCTTAAGGAAGCCAAAGTAGAGGCGTCAGGCATAGTCGATGCCGCGAACAAGCGCGCTAACCAGATCGTTGATGAGGCCAAGGATGTGGCTGTCGTCGAGAGCGACCGGGTGAAGGCTTCTGCCCAGGCAGATATAGAGCAAGAGGTGAACCGGGCGCGGGAAAAACTGCGCGGGCAGGTTGCCACGCTTGCTCTTGCCGGTGCTGAGAAAATTCTGGGTGCTGAAATCGACGCGGCAGCGCATGCTGACCTGGTCGATAAATTAGCCACAGAGTTGTGACAGCGAGGAGCTTATGGCTGAATTAAGCACAATAGCACGCCCCTACGCCAAAGCGGCATTTGAATATGCCCGTGACAATAGTGTTCTGGTCCAGTGGTCCGAGCAGTTGTCTACTGTCGCAGCGATTACGCTGAGCGATGGCATGGAGTCGGTGCTGGGTAACCCGTCCCTCACCGCAGCGCAGCAGGCACAAATGCTTAACGATGTCTGTGGTGATGCATCGGGCGACGAGGTTCGCAATTTTGTCACGATCCTGGCAGGCAATAAACGTCTCACCCTGTTGCCAGAAATTTATGCTTTGTTTGAGCAGCACAAGGCCAACCAGGAGAAGTCTGTCGATGTAGAAGTGGTATCGGCCTTCGATATGGCCGACGAGACCAAAGATAAACTGGCAGCAGTATTGGGTAAAAAACTTGAACGCGAAGTAAAGGTAAGCACGTCTACGGACAAAGACCTTTTAGGTGGCGTTTTGATCAGGGCCGGCGATCTGGTGATCGACGGTTCCGTGCGCGGGCGGCTGAACAAGCTGTCCGAAGCAATGAATTCCTAGGTGTCTAGGATTTAGGATTTGAGGAATAGAGCATGCAGCAACTGAATCCATCAGAAATTAGCGAAATTATTAAGCAGCGCATCGACCAGCTCGATGTGTCCAGCGAAGCGCGTAACGAAGGTACTATCGTATCGGTAACCGACGGTATTATTCGTATCCATGGTCTGACCGACGTTATGTTTGGAGAGATGATCGAGTTTGACGGCGGCATTTACGGCCTGGCACTGAACCTGGAGCGCGACTCTGTAGGTGCGGTTATTCTGGGTGACTACAAGACCCTGGCCGAAGGCCAAACTTGCCGTTGCACCGGTCGAATTCTTGAAGTACCCGTTGGACCAGAACTGCAAGGCCGTGTGGTAGATGCACTGGGTATTCCTATCGACGGTAAAGGCCCTGTTAACGCCGCCATGACGGACGCACTTGAAAAAGTAGCACCCGGCGTTATCGAGAGGCAGTCGGTTGATC